>VGVX01000021.1 GCA_016873845.1 Ignavibacteria bacterium | reverse complement strand
GTTATAATGATTACAGGTTACGCAACAATTGAAACTGCAATCGAGGCAACAAAACTTGGTGCATTCAATTTTATTTCAAAACCATTTACACCTGAGGAATTAACAAAAGTTACTGAGGAAGCGATAGCATAAGTATTAATTTATAAATCACTTTGTATTTTAGCCAAGCAAATTCGCTTGGCTTTTTCATTTATTAACCATTTTTTTTAACTCACCTAAAAAAAATCTTCTCAGTGATTCGACACTTGTCGGTAATTTGATCTTGATTTCGTCAGAAAGTTCTTCCTTGAACGTATCAACATCTTTAACTGCAATGCCACACAAAGTAATTTTCGGCAATTTTATATTCGAAGCTTTATAGAGGGAAAGCATATTTGCGAAAGAGAGTGTGTGCGGAGACACAAATCGGGAAAGTTTCGCTTCATCAAGTTTTACTTCAAAAACTTCTCCTACATGCTCAACATCGCGAAATGAATCAATAATAAACGCAAAATCATAAACTGAAAGTCTTTCGATGAGAGACATCATATCTTCGGAATGAATAATTAAAGAACAGTCGAGAGATTTTGAAATAGTTTCGAATAATCTCTCGGCTGCTATAAGACCAACGGCATCGTCTGAAAGAATCGGATTACCGATGCCGACAATCGCGATTTTCACTAACGTGATCTTTCAGTAAGCAAATTTCCTTGTAAATCGAAAACACGAACTGTCATTGGCATTTGCCCAGGCAACGAATGTGTTGCGCAACCGAAACAAGGATCGTAAGCACGAAATGCCATTTCAATTTTATTCAAAACACCATCTGTAATTTCCGAACCTTTTTTAATCAAACCGCGAGCGGCTTTATTTATTGACATTGAAATCGGTGCGTAATTGTTTGTCGTTCCTACAATTAAATTTGCTCTTTTCAAGATTCCTTTTTCATCTGTAATGTAGTGATGAGTCAAAGTTCCTCGCGGAGCTTCCACAATTTTACTGCTGTCACCGACCGGTCGGTGGCAGCAATTAATTCAATAATAGAATTGTCTGTCCATAATAGTTATATTTCAATAAAACTACTTCGAAATTAAATTTAATAATGAAGAAGTATCAAAAAAGAAAAAAGAATAAGACAGATCGATCAACGGAAAATAAACTACCAGCAGGCAAGAATTTTTTTACATTAAAGAAAAATTGGTATTGGCTGGCTGCAATTATCATTTTGACATTCATCGCTTACTTGCCCGCGCTTCAAAATGGATTTACAAATTGGGATGACGGACAGTATGTTGTCCAGAATAGTAAGATTACGAATTTATCTTTTGAAAATATTGAAAATATTTTCAGCACATATTCAATGGGTAACTATCATCCACTTACAATATTAAGTTTTGCCGTTGATTATTCGATAGGTCAATTAGATCCGTTTGTGTATCACTTGAGCAATATCTTGCTTCATTTGCTTAATACTCTTCTTGTATTCATTTTCGTTTTTTACTTATTCGAGAATTTACAATTAGCAATTGTTACATCAATTATTTTCGGAGTTCATCCTTTACATGTTGAATCAGTTGCCTGGATCTCTGAGAGGAAAGATGTGCTTTGCACTCTTTTTTATCTGATAGCTGCAGTTTATTACGTTAAGTTTATTAAACAGGAGAAGAAAAAATATTTTATATACAGCTTATTGTTATTTGTTCTCTCGCTTTTATCTAAAGCTCAAGCAGTATCGTTTGCAATTACTATTGCTGCAATAGATTTTGCAGTTGGCAGAAAATTGACTGATAAAAAAGTCATTATTGAAAAAATTCCTTTCGTTGCATTAGCGCTAATATTTGGAGTAATCGCAATCTTTGCTCAGCAATCGAGTGAGTCAATTAGAGATGCAAATATTTATCCATTATACGAACGTTTGGCTATAGCTTCTTATGGATTTATTCAATACTTAATAAAATTAATTCTTCCAATTAATCTTTCAGCATTCTATCCTTATCCAGACGGAGGAATTCCGACGTTCTTTTGGTTCTATTTTTTAATTGCAGTCTGTTTAACGATCATAATTGTTTACAGTTTAAAGTTCACACCAAAATTTTTCTTTGCTTACTCTTTTTTTCTAATAAATATTTCTTTGGTACTTCAGATAATTCCTGTTGGTGATGCCATGATGGCTGACAGGTATGTCTATATCCCATCAATTGGTTTTTTCTTATTGATTGGATTCGGTTATCAATACTTAGTTTCAAATAAACCAAAAGCAAAAAATATTATAATTTCAATTCTTGTAATTTATATTGGCGCACTTGCGGTACAAAATTATAACCGGACTAAGATTTGGAAAGATAGTGTGACGCTTTGGAGTGATGTTTTAGACCAATTCCCTCATGTGCCGGTTGCATTAAATAATCGAGGAAATGTTTACAGCAAAGAACTAAAGCAATTAGACAAAGCTTTAGAAGATTACAATACTTCAATTAAGTATCATCCCGAATATTCTAAAGCTTACAGTAATCGAGCAATTGTCTACGGTATGAGAAAGCAATTCGATCTAGCGATTGCCGATTTAAATACAGCATTACAATTAAGTCCGAATTCCCTTGAAGCATTGCAGAACAGAGCAATTGCGTTTGCAACAGTCGGAGAATTTGAAAAAGCTTTTAGTGATTTTAATAGATGCGTGGAGCTCGATGTCAATAATCCAACTGCGTATGTGAATCGCGGAATTGCTTTTATGAACATCTCTCAATTAAATTCTGCAATTAAGGATTTTTCCTCCGCGCTAAATCTAGTTCCTAGTAATGCAAATGCTTACTACAGAAGATCAATTTGCTACTTCAGGAAAGAAGAATTCACTCGGGCACTGCAAGATGCTCAAGCTGCTATGCATTATGGTATGAACATAGATCAGAATTACATAAAGTCGATTCAAGAGAAATTGCAATAATGATTCTGATATCTAAAAATAATCAAACAAAGTAAGTTGAGGTAATTATGAAAAAAGTTTTCACAATATTTCTAATTTTACTTCTCTCAAAATATTCAATTTCCCAAATTCCTATAATTTATAAGCCCACCGAAATCCAGTTTTCTCAGGACAAGCTAAAATATATTGACACAGTGGTTCATAGATTCATTTCAAATAAAAAAACTCCAGGGGCAGTTGTGTTGATTGGGGGGAAGGACAAAATCTTTTACAAAAAAGCTTTTGGAAATTCATCCGTAATTCCTGAAGTGAAGTCAATGAAAATCGAAACTATTTTCGATCTTGCGTCGATCACGAAACCTGTTGCAACGGCGACTTCCATAATGATCTTACTCGAAAGAGGAATGTTAAGTCTTGATGATGAAGTCCGAAAATATATTCCTGAGTTTTTCGGCTTCATTGACGAAGAAAATAAAACCCAGCATTCAAAAATTTATCATCTGCTGACACATACTTCAGGTTTGCCGGATTATACAAATGCAGATTCAATTAAAAATAAATATGGTTCTCCCGCACCTGATGGAGCAATAAAAATAATCATGGCTTTGCCAAAACTGAATCCTCCAGGTACAAAATTCAGATACAGTTGTTTGGGTTTTATCACTCTTGCAGAAATAATTAAGCGAGTTTCTGGGCATACAGTAGCAGACTTTTCTGAAAAAGAGATTTTCAAACCTCTCGGAATGAAAAACACAACTTTTAATCCTGATGAAAAATTAAAAGCATTATGCGCACCAACTGAGACACGAGATGGAGCAATGACTTGCGGATTCGTACACGATCCACTTGCTGCAGTACAGGGCGGGATCTCAGGTAATGCAGGCTTATTTTCGAATTCAGAGGAGCTTGCTATATTTGCACAAATGATGCTGAATAAAGGGGAGTTTAACGGAGTAAGAATCTTGGGAGAAAAAACTGTTGATCTAATGACGAATATTTATCCAAAAGTGGAATTTGCCGGAAGAGGATTAGGTTGGGATGTGAATTCATCATACATGGGGCAACGCGGAGATATATTTGAAATTGGTTCATATGGGCACACGGGTTTTACAGGAACATCAATATTGATTTCTCCTAAAGAAGAATTATTTTTGATAATATTGACAAATCGAGTTCATCCTGATGGAAAAGGGGATGTATTACCAATGAGGAGGGCGATTGCAAATATTGTAGCAGGAGCAATTGTTCGAAGTGAATAATTTTTTCATAAGTGAATTTTATTTCAAAAATTATTCAGTAACAGATCATCGAAGGAGTCAGATAATTAAAATCTGACTCCGTACATAACTTTATTTTTTATTCGCTAAAACAGCGTCTTTACAGGCTTTTGCTATTTTAAATTTTACAACAGTTTTTGCTGGAATTTGAATAGTTTCACCAGTTGCAGGATTACGACCCATTCTTTCTTTTCTTTCAACAAGTGCTAATTTTCCGAATCCTGGTAACGTAAATGTGTTCTTTGCTTCCTTGTATGCAAGGGTATTTAGTTCATCAAAAAAAAGTTTTACAGTTTTTTTGGATAGTTCAGTTTTCTCAGACATTGAGGCAATGACTTGAGACTTCGTTAAAGCTTTCGCCATGATTTTTCCTTTATTTGTTATAAATAAACTGTTGCGAAAATAAAGATTTTTTTAAGTTTTACAAAGGATTTTTAATCCTTTTTTCAAATTATTGACGTCATCTTGAATACGATTTGTAAACGAATGCCGAGTATTCAAGGATCCATCTGTCAATGTAATCTCGTATTTTTTCCTTAGCCGATTCTTCTCTATCTTCGGTGAGTAATACTAACTTGTTTAACGGATTGTGTAAATAACTCGTGACCAGCATATTCAAAGCACTAATGTACTTGTAATTAAATTGATCACCAGTATTGGTTAGTAATCCAACCGAGATGATCACATTGGCTTCCTCAGTTTCAGTATAGTAATATTCAGGCAGCCGCTGATTCATTTTTTCTTTAATGTATTCTCTAAGAGTGTAATCGCTGAAGAGAGGATCTCCTGAATCAGTTCCAAAGTCGATGACGATTTTATATCGAACAGCTGATGATGGATTTTCAGATGCAAAAAGATTTGTAAAGCTACCAATACAAATCAGAATAGTGAATAAACTCAGAATTTTTTTCATTTCCGCACTCCTAATTTTTGTTCAATTTACTATTAGATGAATTGAGTTTCAATTATTTTTTGCATAAAAAAGAGACAAAATGAAAAAATATACTATGGGCAAGATACAATAGTTCATCCGATAAAAAATTTCGCAGAGTGAGTGTCTAATTTCTATTTTTATCTCCTGATTATTTACGATTAAGACCTCTCTTTGGACTCATCCCAATATTTTAACATTATTTCTAATTTGTTTGGTTGATCAGTTTCAGAATTCTGATTCATTTTTTTCTCAACGTATTGAAATCTTTTGATGAATTTTTCATTGCATTTTCTAAGTGCGTCTTCTGCATTGATATTATTCATCCTACCAAAATTAACTAAAGCGAAGAGCAGATCGCCGAATTCACCCTCAAGCTCTTCGGAGTTTTTATTTTCCGGCAGATATTTAATCTCTCTAATTTCCTCTTCAATCTTTTTAAAGGCATCATCCTTATTTTCCCACTCAAATCCGAACTTCGCTGCCTTTTCCTGCAATCTAAAGGCACGCAATAAGGCGGGTAGCTCTTTTGGGACACCATCAACAACCGAATCACGTCCTTCCGCTAATTTCATTAATTCCCAATTCTTCTTTACTTCATGATGATCTTCAACCTTCTTTCCTTCGAATACATGCGGGTGACGTCGAATTAATTTATCAGTAATATTTTCAATAACTTCTGAAAGGGTAAAGTGTTCATTGTCTTCAGCGATTAGTGAATGAAAAACGACATGCAAAAGCAGATCACCCAATTCTATTTTCAGCTCATTGAAATCTTTTTGATCAATTGCTTCGAGCACTTCATAAGTTTCTTCGAGTGTGGATGCTTTAATTGAATCATTCGTCTGCCGTCGATCCCAAGGGCATTCGACACGCAATTTTCTAACAGTCTGTTCTAATTTTTCGAATTCTTCTTTTGCCATAATTTATTTTTTAGTTTGTTAAGTTCATAAAGTTTATAATGTTTGTAATGTAATTCAATTTGATAAAAAAATACTAATTATTATAAAATAATTTGAGGAGATAAAATGTTAATTGAACAAAAAATCAAAGATTTAGGTTATGAATTAGCTGATGCACCGAAACCATTGGCTGCTTATGTACCTTGTGTGAAGAGCGGGAATTTTGTGTTCACAGCGGGGCAGCTTCCTTTAGTAGGCGGAGAATTAAAATATGTTGGACAAGTTGGGAAAGATCTTTCAGAAGAAGATGGCAAAAAAGCGGCTGAGATCTCATTATTAAATTGTCTCAGTGCAATTAAAGGGTGCATCGGTGAGCTCGATCAAATAAAAAGAATTGTTAAACTGACTGTCTTCGTATCTTCGCCAGCAGATTTTTATAAGCAACCCGTGGTAGCAAATGGTGCATCTGAATTGGTTTTAAAAATTTTTGGAGAGAATGGCAAACATGCCCGAAGTGCTGTCGGAGTTCCTTCACTTCCGATTAATGCCGCTGTTGAAATTGAAATGGTAGCTGAGCTGAAATGAAAAACTTTAATTGGCAGAAAGAATTTCAGGCGGCGATTACTATCTGTGATCCTGACGGTATAATTCATTACATGAACGAAAAATCTATTAAAGATTTCGAAAAGGATGGTGGAATTGACTTAATCGGAACAAACGTTCTGGACTGCCACCCTGAGCCATCGAAATCTCAGCTGAAAGATATGCTGTTAAATCAGAAGACTAATGTTTACACAATCGAAAAAAATGGAATTAAAAAGTTGATTTATCAGTCACCAGTTTATGAGAATGGAAATTACAAAGGATTGATCGAACTTTCATTTGAAATACCATTTGAAATGGATCACTTTGTCAGGAGGTAATTGAGCCAAG
This sequence comes from Ignavibacteria bacterium, assembly GCA_016873845.1. Classification (NCBI taxonomy): domain Bacteria; kingdom Pseudomonadati; phylum Ignavibacteriota; class Ignavibacteria; species Ignavibacteria bacterium. Next base: position 30,216 of record VGVX01000021.1, on the reverse strand, counting down.
ATGCAAAAAAGATTCCATCTTTTCACCTTCCTATGAGATTTCGAAAAGATGGAATCTTTTTACATTGCTTAGTTATTCATTAATCTCCATTGACACTACAGCGTATTCCTTACTCTCATTAAAATGTTTATCGAGAGAGGTTACAACGTATACGAACTCTTTTTTATTCATTGGCGAAATGAAGTGCTTGAATTTTGTTGTTGCCTGTGGATTGATGTGCACGATTTTACTTGGATCGTCGAGATTAATTTCATCAGAATTATCAAAACTATAAATTACAAAACCTCTTGCGCCGTCTCCATCCGTCGCGATATCAGGTTTATCCCAAGTTAGAAATACGCCATTGCTGTCGAGCCGCATGACTAAATTTTTTGGTGGCAGCGGCGGAATAGAATCTTTCCATGACATAGTCGGCGGCAGTGCAGGATATTTATAAAAATTATTTTTTAGCGAGTCAGCAAATCCGTTCATATTGTTATAAATTGATTTTGCACTGAAATAAACAGCACCGTTTACTTTGGAATGATTTCTATTCATTCGAATTTGGTTACCAAGCTCTGAACTTCTACCGGAGTAATTTCTCGCCAGGAATCTTGAAGAAAAAAGTCCAATATATAGATGAACATCTCCAACAATTGAATCCCACCAAGGAAGAAGTTTTGCATAAGGTGCAAGTTCGTGATCCATTGCCCAATACAGTTGCGGATTGATATAATCAACAATTTTATTTTCAATCCAATTTAAGGGATCGCAGTAGATCATTGAATAAGAGTTGAATCCTTTCGTATCGGTAAACTTATTTTCAACAATCCCAAATGGACTTATCCCGAATTTGACGTATGGTTTAACAGCTTTTATAACTTCATAAATATTTGCCATAAGGGAGTTAATATTATCACGGCGCCAATCATCGAGATCTTTTATTCCACGGTTATACTTCACGAAAGTAAGTGAATCTTCATTTGAAACTTTCGGTGTGTATGGATAAAAATAATCGTCAAAATGAATTCCATCAACATCGTAGCGTGTCAAAACATCCGTCATGATCTTTAGAACGAACTCTCTAACTTCCGGATGACCAGGATCGAGCATTTTATAATTGTTGAATGAGAGTATCCAATCTGGATTCGTTTCGGAAATGTGATTAAAAGCGTTTTTATATTCACCAATGGTTTTTACTGAACGATACGGATTAAACCACGCATGAAGTTCCATTCCTCTGGCATGAGCTTCGGAAATAGCAAATTCAAGAGGATCGAAAAATGGTTTTGGCTTTTTGCCTTGTTCGCTTGTCAGCCAATACGACCAAGGTTCTAATTCAGATTCATATAGGGCATCACATTCTGTCCTTATTTGAAACAGTACTGCATTAATTCCTGCATCTTCAAGTTTATCAAAAATTGAAACGAGCTCGGAAATTTGCTTCCCCGGAGTTGCATTTCGATCGCTGGGCCAATCAATATTTCCAACAGTTGCTACCCACGCACCGCGGAATTCTCTTTTTGGAAATTTATCCTGCGAAAAACTCTGATGAAAAAAAGAAATGGATAAAAGAATGATTAAAATAGATTTCATGATACACTCCCAAATTTTTTTACAACATTAAGAATGAACAGGCAGTAATCCAATCAAAAATGGATAATATGATTAATAGTTATTAAGTATTCTGGTCGATCGAATTTTTTTAAGAAACAAATCAGAATTAATATCTTTTTACCTTCACTGATGATACGCCGCCATCAAGTGATATGAAGATTTTCTTTTCAGCAGTTTCGTAGTTTACAGTTCTATAAGTATCTTCTCCAACATTAACGAACTCTTCATATTCTTTGCTGGAAAGTCCCATGTCAGAATTAATTTCACACCCTGAATTTTTTGGAATATAAATTCTAATCGATGAAGCACCGCCGTCAATTGTAATATTAGAGGTGTCTTGAAGTTCGCTGATTTTAAGTTTTAAAGATGCGGCTCCCATATCGACCTTCAAATTTTTCACTTTATATTTCTCGAAGTTAAAATCGATATCTGCTGCACCCATGTCAAAATCAAAATTCCACTCTGGATTTGGGTTAAGTTTCAAATTCAGTTTGTTGCCTTTAAAAACTTTTCCGAGGGAAATTTTATGACCGTCTTTTAGTCTTAATTTTAGATTTTCGGTACTTTCATCATGCCATCGTTCGATCGAATAATCTCCCCATCCGCTTTTGACTTTGCCTTCGAGTAATTGATCCGTAGTGTCCTCAATCGTAAACTTGCCAGCACCAATATCTAAATTGAGATTTGCTTTTAGTATTGTAGGTGAATACGGCTCAGCAATTTCTTTTGTAGCTATTTCAGAATCATCATAGTTGAAATGATGACATCCTGAAAAGCGAAGGAACCAAGCGAATATCACAACTGCCAAAAAAACCGCAGCAAGAGATGAAAAAACATTTTTTAACTTAGGGTCTTTCATGAAGAGGCTGATACCAAATAAAATCAAAATCGCGGGCCAAAATTTCCAGAGATTATAAAAAGAGACATTGATAAGATTAAAATTATTTAACAATAATAATCCACCAAATACTAAAAATAATATTCCCCAAAATAGTTGTTTACTTTTCATTTTATCCTCACTTTTACTTTTTTAGTGCGTTCCAAAGAATTACGACTCCAATTCCGACTAAAATTAGCGGAAAGAAATCTTCAAAATCAAAGAAAGGCCAGATATTTTCGAACAAGAACACGACGCCGAGGACAATTAAAACTATCCCAGCGATTACTCTACCTTTCGAGGGTTCTTTTTTCAATTGAAAAGTTTCAGATGGTATTTCCGCTGGCTCACTGGGTTGCGCTGTCTCTGGTTGATTTTCCGGCGGCTGTGCATCGTCTGGCATTTGCCACACAATAGGTTTTTGCGGAACTATGATAAGCATTATTAAATACATTAATAATCCAAATCCATGTAAGAATACCAGTATTACGAAAACAACACGAATTAGAACTGGATCTAGATTGAAATACTCTCCAAGTCCTCCACAAACACCACCAAATACTTTTTGTGTTCTGGAACGATATAATTTTTGATTCATCATTAACCTCTGCAAGTTTGTTTTCTAACTTAGACGGAGATGAAATTAGAATGTTACAAGAGATTTCGTATATTTACTCATTAACTAACAAAGTTTACAAAACATCTTAGAATTATTCCAGTTATGAAAAACAAAATTGAAGAAGTGAAGAAACGCTTGCGGCAATTTGCTCGAAAAGATAACGCGAATACTCTGCAGAGATTTTTTAAAACAGGCCCGGGAGAATACGGTGAAGGAGACATCTTTATTGGTGTAATGGTGCCGCAGATTAGACTAACAGCAAAAGAATTTTCTGATCTTAGTCTATCAGATTTGCGACGATTGATATCTTCAGAAATTCATGAAGAACGATTGACTGCACTTTTAATATTAGTACATCAATACAAAAAAGGAGATGAGTCGCATAAGGAAAAAATTTACAATTTCTATTTCCGAAGCAAAAAGCATATTAATAACTGGGATCTGATTGACCTGACTGCCGAACATATTGTCGGAGCTTATCTTTTGGATAAAGATAAAAGCATTCTATACGATTTGGCAAAGTCAGAAAATCTTTGGGGGCGGCGGATATCTATGCTTTCATGTTTTCATTATATAAAAAAAGAATCGTTCGAGACTGCGCTTGAGATTTCTGAAATCCTCCTAAACGATGAACATGATTTAATCCAGAAAGCTGTCGGCTGGATGCTTCGTGAAATTGGGAAAAGAGATTTAGAAACAGAAGAAAGATTTTTGAAAAAACATTACAAACATATGCCCCGCACAATGCTGAGATATGCAATCGAAAAATTCCCCGAAAAAAAACGACAAGCTTACCTGAAGGGAAAAATTTAATTAAGCAATGTGTGAACAAAATTTGAATTCCTAATATAGTGTTGGATTTATTTAGTTTTTAGCTATTCGATTTTGGAATTTGGTAAGCGATAAAATGTTTACAACTTGATAATTCCAAAAATCACATTTGCAAAAATTACGACAGCGAAAATAGAAAAAATCCATCCGAGTACATCCAATATTGAACCTACCTTAATCATATCTTTCATTCTGATGTAGCCTGAACCGTAAACAAGCGCATTTGGCGGAGTTGCGACAGGGAGCATAAAACCCATTGATGTTGCCACAGTGGCAGCAATTGTTATTGCCAATGGATCAACTCCAGTTCCATATGCAATTGATATTAGAACCGGCATCATCATAGTAATCTGTGCAGTGTTTGAAGTGATCTCTGATAAGATTACTGTGAGCGGTACAATTATTAGGATTAATAAGATTGCAGAAGGAGTGCCAACTATCGAAACGGTTGAGTTTGCAATCCAACCTGCTAAACCAGTTCTGAACATCGCATCCGACAGAGCGATTCCTCCTCCAAATAGAAGAAGTGTTCCCCAGTCCACCACTTTTGAATCTGACCATTCGAGAATGAACTTCTTTTCCTTCCAATCAACTGGAAACAGAAACAGCAGAATTGCGCCGAACATAGCTATTAGACTCTCATCAAACCATAAAAGTTTTGCAGAAATATTTTCCGGCAGTAAAATGTCCCAAAATGGATTTATTACCCAGAGAAAAACGACAATTGAAAAAACTGCAATTGTCATTCTTTCACCACGATTCAATTCCCCAAGCTGGTTTTTCTGCTCGAGTATCATCTCTCTCCCGCCTTTGAGTTTTTCTATTTCAGGAGGGAAAACTTTTATCAAGATCAACCAGGCGATTGGAATGAAAAGAATTACAAATGGGATTCCGAATTTCATCCAATCAAGAAAATTTATTTCAGCGATTTTTGATGCACTCAAAATAGAAACACAAATGCCATTCGGTGGTGATCCTATTATCGTTCCTACACCTCCGATGGAGGCAGCGTATGCAATTCCAAGCATTATTGATTTGCCGAAATTCGAATCTGATTTGCTGGCGCCAGACTCTGCAATTATTCCCAATCCCAATGGAAGCAGCATTGCTGTTGTTGCTGTGTTTGAAATCCACATTGAAAGTGTTGCAGAGACTGTCATCATTCCAAGGAGAACTAATTTTGAATTGTTCGCCAGATTTCCACGCGAGAGGATAAATAGAGTTAGGCGCTTATCGAGCGACCATTTTTGCATAGCCGCTGCGAGGAGAAATCCACTTAGGAAAAGAAAAATAATTGGATGAGCATAATTAGAGAGGATCGCTTTACCAGTAAATGCATAAAGCTTTTCATTCGAAGAACCATAAACATGAAACAAAGGAAGAATTAATCCAGGCATGAGTGCGGTGATTGGAATTGGAACTGCTTCCGTAGTCCACCAAAAGACCATTAGAAGTAGAAGTGCAAAAGTAACCTTTGTTCCGTAAACTAAAGTGTGAATATCTTCGGCTGATGCATTGACAGGTAAGGAGTTTTTCGCCAATTCAACGAATGCCTGTGGAGGATCAAGAAGCATGACTACGAGAAAACAAATCGGACCCAGAAACAATCCGATTGTTCTCGTTATTTTTTCCAATCTGGAAATTGAAAGGTTATTCGATTGTTCGATATCCATTTGTTAATTTTTTTATGCTGTTCGTTAAAAGATTCTATCTTTTTAGATGAACATGCCATGTAAAAGAAAGAATCTTTTTAAAAACACTCTACACATAAAGATCCATTAAAACTATTTTGCATTTCTATCATCTTGCAGGATACCGAAAATATTTCCTTCAGTATCTTTACAGTAAACTAGCCAGCCGACTCCGGGAATTGCATTCTTTGGAACGACTATCAATCCTTTATTTGCTTCAACTCGTTTTGCGTATTCATCAATATCCGGAACATCGATAGTACAAACATATGCGATAACTGCTTGTCCATCGATTTCACCTCTGCGTTCGATAATACCGCCATTTATCCCTGGAATGGCTTCTCTACCAGTTTCAATCAACCAGTATTTAACCGGACCTTCCCATTTATTGATTTTCCAATCAAACACATTTCTGTAAAACTCTGCAGCTCTCTCAGGATTTTCTGCATGTACTTCAAAATGAATTACTCTTGGCATGTTAATCCTTTTTTTTGTTTTCTTTTGTCATCTTAAAAAAGTCTATCGTAAAACTCAAATTTTTTCTTACCAGTTACGCGAATTATGTTTTCTCCAAATAAGACGCACCAATCAAGAATTCTCATTTTGAGCTGATCTCTAACCAAAAATGTATTAAATCATTCGAATTTTGAATGAAACGGTTCGGCACAAGTATTGAGCGATGTTCTAGAAAATGAAATAAATAGTCAATTAACAATGAATAAATCTCAAAATAAAACAGGAATTATTATGAAAAAGCTTTTAATTCTACTCTTACTTTCTTTCTCATTTTTCGCTTGTCAGGATGTTGCAGAATTAACTGCGCCAGAAGGCGGACATGGTGGAAAATTATTAAATAAAGATTACTGCGGAATTCCAAAAATTGTGACTTTATTTGCCGGTCAGACAATCGATGTCGGAACCATCACAATTGGTAATGACGCTGATTTTCTTTATGTAACATACACAACAACCGGAAGTTGGTATCTCGATCAAACTCATTTATATGTTGGGTCATTTGAAGGAGCGCCTACTTCGAACGGTAATCCAATTCCTGGGCAATTCCCATATAAAACTGATCCACATAGTCCACGTGTTCAAGTGTTTACATATACAATACCTCTTGCTGAATTACTTTCTTCATGTTTCATTGTCGCATCTCATGCAGCGGTTGTAAAATTAGATGAAGGTGGAAATGTAATTCAGAGTGAAACAGCATGGGGAGCGGGTGATAATTTCCCAGGTAGAAATTGGGCAACTTATTCAACTTACTGCATCCAAGACTGTACGCCAACACCTGACTGCGATATTAAACCAGGGGATTTTAGAACTCAAACACAAGGTGGGTGGGGAGCGCCTCCAAAAGGAAATAATTCAGGGACATATTTAAAACGAAATTTCGCATCAGCTTTTCCGAGTGGGATAACAATTGGGACAGGATTTACTCTGAAGTTAACTTCTGCGTCTGCGATTGAAGTGTTTTTACCACAAGGTGGAACTCCTGCAGTTTTAACTTCCAGTTATGTGAATCCGGTTGATCTGAATAATGTTTTTACTGGACAAGTTCTTGCACTAGCATTAAATATCAGATTTGATCTTTGGGATGTAAATTTTGGAAGGTCGGCAACGAATCTTAAAGATCTCAAGATCGCATATGGTCCATTTGAAAATTGGACGGTCCAGCAGTTATTAGACGAAGCTTATATTGCTCTTGGAGGTGGATATACTCTCTATTCAATCAGCATGTTGAATAATGCAGTGAGTTCAATCAATGAAAACTTTGTTGATGGGACGTTTGCCGGAACATTTTTAACATGCCCATAATCGATAAAATTAGATTTCAACTATTTCTCTCTTATCAGCCCGGTTGAACTGCTCAATCGGGCTTTTTTTATTAAGAAATCACTTCCCAGTGTTTTTTCTAATCGCCTTCAATTCATTGAGTATATCTTTGAAAATGTTATCAACTCCAGATGTTCCAGGTTCATTAGTTCCTAATGCTTCAGAAATTGGATGTAGGACTTTAATCTTTTCTCGCATTTGATTGTGATATTTCTCGTATTCAACCAATCCGCTTAAAACGCCTTCGTAGCTTGACGTTGAATTCATTTTTTGCCCTGCGGTCTGGATTTGGATCGAACCAATCTCAAGAAACCGATCGTACAAAGTTCTTTGCAATGCAAAATCGGTCACAGCTCTGAAAGGAATATTTTGTTGAGTTTTAGTAAGAATCCCTTTGTAGATGCTTACTCTATCTTCACGAATAATATAAGACAGATTTTTCACCCAAAGAATTGAAATTGGATAGCCAATCCCAAGAAGCAATACACAAATTATTAATCCAACCATCCAAAGATATGGAGGAACACGCATATCACCTTCTGCAACCGCAATGATGAAATGAATAATCGCGGCAGTGATTAAAATTGAAATTGAAATTGTGATTAAGATCCAAAGATATTTTGCGATTAGTTTTTGATGCGGTCTAATTATTTCTTCCACACTATCACCTCTCTTTTTTTTTCTTGAAATAATATAAGAATTTAATAACAAACATTCTCCGAATTGATGGGAACGAGGAAAATTATTTAGTCTTTGACTTGGAAAGAATTTCTTTCAATTCTTGTAACGCTTTTTCGATTTCTTCAATTGTTGTGTATCGGCTGAATGAAAATCGTAGAGCTCGCTCTGCTCTTTCTTTTGGTAAATTCATAGCTTTGAGAACGTGAGATGACTCCATCACACCACTCGTACAAGCTGAACCGCTAGATACAGCAATCCCATTCATGTCGAGATTCATTATTAATGAATCCGAATTAATTGAATACCTTTCCGGATTTATAGAGAGATTTAAAATATACGGGGAACATTCATTGGCTGGTGAGTTAAGCAGGATATCAATGTCAAATGATTTTATAAGTTCCATGAAACTGTTTTTTATTTTGCTAACATGATTGAAGTTTTCGGTTCGATTCTTATAAAAGATTTCTGCTGCTTTGCTAAATCCCACGATCGCGGGAGTATTCTCAGTGCCTCCTCTTCGTTTCCGTTCTTGAGAACCTCCGTAAAGGATGGGTTCGATTGGAGTTCCCTGCCTGATGAAAAGCAATCCGGCTCCTTTTGGACCGAATACTTTGTGGCTGGATGCTGACAGAAGATCAATCTCTAGATTCGACAAATCAATATCATATTTAGCAAAACTTTGAACCGAATCTATGTGCAATATGATCGAATGTTTTTTGCATGTATTTATTATTTGATTGAGGTCGTTGACAGATCCGACCTCATTATTGATGTGCATTAAAGAGATCAGTACGGTAGTCGGTTTAATTTCATTCTCGATTTTTACAACATCAATGTTTCCATTTTCAGTTGGATGAATATAGCTCACTTCAAAACCAGATTTTTCAAGCTTTTCACAAACTTCGAGAGTCGCATGATGCTCAGCTGCAGAAGTGATTATGTGGTTTTTACCTGATTCTTTTCTAATTGCATTTGCTGAACCGAAAAGAGCAAGGTTAATAGCTTCAGTCCCCCCGGAAGTAAAATAAATTTCGTTCGGCTTTGCTCTAAGTATTTTACAAATTGTGTCTCTGGATGATTCGATCGCAGCTCTGGTAACCTGCCCAAACTGATGAATAGAAGATGCGTTTCCAAATTTTTCTTTGAGATAGGGGAGCATAACATCCAAAACTTCTTCATCAATTGGAGTAGTCGCCGCGTAATCAAGATATACTTTATTCTTCATTAACATTATGTTTATTTACCTGTTCTAATTAGAGACTTCTCAAAAAGAATCTTTATTCCTTCCAAAACTAGATCAAATTCAAGGGCATTGATAATTTTTGTATGCGGAAAAATCGTCTTAGAAAATCCGCCAGTTGCTATGACTTTTGGTTGAATTCCAATTTCATCCGAAATTCGCTTGATCATTCCTTCCATCGAATCGAGTGCTGCATTCATTATTCCCGATTGCATATTATGAATTGTATTGGTTCCAATAACTTTACCCGGAAAATTCAACTCCACTTCAGGTAATTTTGCTGCAAGATCGAAAAGTGCTTGAGCTGAAGTTTTTACACCTGGCGCAATCACGCCTCCAATGAAATTCCCATCTTTTGAAACTACATCATAAGTAGTAGCAGTGCCGAAGTCGATTATAACTAATGGTCCGCCATATTTTTTGAATCCAGCTGCAACATTGCAAATTCTGTCCGCACCGACTTCACTTGGATTATCGACTAAAAGACTGAAGCCCAAATCCATCTCAGGTGAGATAAACAATGGGGCACACTGGAAAATATTTTCTGTGACAAGTGCCAAAATTTTGTCAGCTCTTGGGACAACTGATGATATCCCAACATTTTTGAAATCTCTCAGCTTAAAATTCAAAGATTCTAAAGTATCCCTTAAAAACTCTTTGAAGATCTTTTCGTCACAAACAAAGTTTGTCGCAAGTCTAAAAGTTGTTACTAATTTTTCCTTATCAAATACTCCAAAGGTAGTATGAGTATTGCCTGTATCAATTGCTAAAAACATTTTACTCCTTAATTACGGTTACATCGCCTGAAAATAACCTGATAAATTTACCATTCTGATTTAAAATAAGCGAGCCATCCATTTCAACTCCCGCAAATATCCCAGAAAAAATATTTTTGTTATCTGTTAGTGTGATTTGTTTCCCAAGACTCTTGCATCTCATTTCCCATTTTCGCATTAAACTATCGATATTTTCTAGTAAATGTGAATAGTTTTTTAAAAAATTTTGTATGATTGAAAACAAAACTTCTTCGCGAGTAAAAATTTTATTAAAGAATAACCGCAGAGATGTTGTTCTATCCTTAAATTCATCTTGAAAGATCGTTTGATTAACATTTAATCCAATTCCAATCACACTTTTTACTACACGGTCAGTTTCGAATTGGGATTCAATCAGAGTCCCGCAGAATTTTTTTCCATCTAAAAGTAAATCATTGGGCCACTTTGTTTCTACTTTGCAGTTTGAAATTTCTTCAATCGCTTCTGCTATTGAGACCGAAGTGCAAAAATTTAAATAACCAAGTTCATTTGCTCGTAATTTTGGAATCAATCCAATTGAAAAAGTTAAATTCTCGTAAGCATTAGCAAGCCATTTTCTTTCAAGCCGGCCCTTACCCTTAGATTGAAATTCAGCTAAAACCAGAGTTTTATCGATTAAGTTTTTTTTCTTTAGAAGGTAAGTGTTAGTCGAATCGATTTCCTCAAAGTACTCAAATTGATGGATGAACATAAGCCCATCAATTCTTTTGGAAAATTTTTTAACTTCAAACTTCACAGTCGAAAATATAAATTGAAACTATTTTTAACAAAGAAAAGATTATCATTATTTGTCACGCCTATGACAGAATTGTCATCTATTTCTCAAGATTAATGATTTCTGGCAATCATTTTGTCAGGCTGTCATATGTATTTTATCAAATCGTTTAATTTTTTGGAAATTTTACATGGCATGGTCATTGAAGCTATAGTTACAACAAAATAATAAAAGGAGACAAAATGACATTAATAAGATTTAACCCATTTAGAGAATTAGATTCAGTCCAAGACAGAATGAGAAACTTTTTTGACGATTTTCCAACTTCACTCAATATGGATGTTTCGTCAAACTTCAATCCACGAGTCGATATTTCTGATGACGAAAAAACTGTATTCGTAAATGTAGAACTTCCCGGAATTGATAAAAAGGATGTTAAAATTTCTGTTCACGAAAATAACATCTTAACAATCAAGGGAGAGAAGAAAACTGAACTCAAAGATGAAAAGAAAAATTTCTACCGCATGGAAAGAACTTATGGTTCATTCTGCCGAACAGTGGCTTTGCCGGCAGAAGTAAATGCAGATAAGACAAAAGCCAAGTATGAGAATGGAATATTAAATGTCGAATTGCCGAAACTCGAACCTGCTCCTAAAGCAGAAAAGATGATCGAGATTAACTAATTGCCATTTTCATTAAAATCGAATTTAAGTACGGGATGGGAGATTACTCTCATCTCGTATTATTTTATTATTAAGAAAGGAAATAACTAATGAGTAAAATTATAGGAATAGACTTAGGGACAACAAACTCCTGTGTTGCTGTACTTGAAGGTAATGATCCTGTTGTCATTCCGAATGCAGAGGGAGGAAGAACAACTCCTTCGGTTGTTGCATTTGCGAAATCGGGTGATCGGCTGGTGGGTCAAGCAGCAAAACGCCAGGCAGTTACAAATCCGCAGAATACAATCTTCTCAATAAAAAGATTTATGGGAAGAAGATACGATGAAGTAACACATGAAATGAAATTAGTTCCCTACGATGTGATCAACGATGGCGGAATTGCTCGTGTTAAAGCAGATGACAGAGTTTACTCTCCGCCGGAAATCAGTGCAATGATTTTACAGAAAATGAAAAAAACTGCAGAAGAATATTTAGGTCAAGAAGTAAAAGAAGCAGTTATCACTGTTCCGGCTTACTTCAACGATTCACAACGTCAAGCTACAAAAGATGCTGGTGAAATTGCTGGGCTGACTGTCCGCAGGATTATCAACGAACCGACAGCTGCTGCTCTAGCTTATGGATTAGATAAAAAAGATAAAGATGCAAAAATTGCAGTCTATGATTTAGGTGGTGGAACATTTGATATATCAATACTTGAACTCGGTGAAGGTGTATTTGAAGTTAAGTCAACAAATGGTGATGGACATCTTGGCGGCGACGATTTTGATCAAAGACTGATTGACTTCATTGCCGATGAATTCAAGAAACAGGAGAGCATTGATTTAAGAAAAGATCCGATGGCTTTGCAGAGATTAAAAGAAGCAGCCGAGAAAGCAAAGATCGAACTTTCAGGCCAACTTCAGACTGACGTTAGCTTGCCATTCATCACTGCAACGGCTGAAGGTCCGAAACATTTGAACTTAAATATTACACGTGCAAAGTTTGAGCAATTAGTGGACGATCTGATTAAGAGGACGGTTGAACCTTGTAAGAAAGCTCTAACTGATTCTGGTCTCTCGCCAAATCAAATTGATGAAGTGATTTTAGTCGGCGGATCAACTAGAATTCCAAAAGTACAACAAGTTGTTAAAGAACTTTTTGGGAAAGAACCGCACAAGGGTGTAAATCCTGATGAAGTTGTTGCTGTAGGTGCTGCAATACAGGGAGCTGTATTAACTGGCGAAGTAAAAGACGTTTTGCTTCTTGATGTTACGCCGCTTTCTCTTGGAATTGAAACTCTTGGTGGCGTGATGACAACACTTATCCAAGCGAACACTACAATTCCCACTAAGAAAAGTGAAATTTTCTCTACTGCTGCAGACAGCCAAACTTCCGTTGAAATTCACATTCTTCAAGGTGAAAGGCCAATGGCAGTTGATAATCGTACACTTGGTAGATTTCACCTGGATGGAATTCCACCGGCGCCAAGGGGGATCCCGCAAATCGAAGTAACTTTTGATATCGATGCGAATGGAATCCTTCATGTATTGGCAAAAGATAAAGGAACGAACAAAGAGCAAAGTATAAGAATTACTTCTTCAAGCGGTCTCACAAAGGAAGAGATTGAGAAGATGAAAAAAGATGCTCAAGAGCATTCTGCCGAAGATAAAAAGCGAAAAGAAGAAGTGGAAATTAAAAATCAAGCCGACAATTTAATCTTCCAAACAGAAAAACAAATGAAAGATTATGGTGATAAGATCTCAGAAGACTTGAAATCTCGACTGCAGTCAGCCGTAGATCAGCTAAAGGATGCACACAAAACTGGAGTCGTTTCAGAGATCAAAACTAAGATGGATAATCTAAACAACATTTGGAATGAAGCTGCAAGTCAGATGTATCAAACTTCCTCGACTGGTCCTGGAGCAGAACAGCAAACTCAAGAACCGCCAAAACAAGATGAAGCGAAAAAAGATAAAGAAGTAGAAGACGCAAGCTACGAAGTAATTGACGATAACGATAAAAAATAAATAACACAAAGGATTGAATATGAATAACGAACAAAAAATTAATGCAGAAAATGGATTTGATTGGGAAACTTTAATCGAAACGGAACCAACTGTTCCACCAATCATTGATATAATTGAATCGAAGAATGATTTTCAAATTAAAGTTTATATGCCAGGTGTACAGAAAGAAAACATTTATCTTAAACTTGATGATGAAGTTCTGTCAGTTTTTGGTAAAATGGACTTGAATCATGCTGATGAAGTGAGGTTCATACTAAGAGAGAAGAACTATGGACATTACTTCCGAAAATTCTTCATCACAGATAAAATAGATTCTACGCAAATTAGTGCGAAGCTGGATAATGGTTTATTGAACATTATACTTCCTAAGCATGATAGAATTAAACCAAAAGAAATTTCGATAAATTAAATTTTGTTACCCGAATAGAAACAATCGAAAATTAAAAAAAGATTAGATGTTAAGATTAATGTGACGTATTGAAAAGTAAAGATTCGATGTAAATAAAAAAGGGCAGTATTTCTACCGCCCTTTTTTTATATATAGAAATTCAGCTTAGAATGTATATCTAATTCCGAATTGCGCTTGCCAGCGTGATAACAAGTTGCTGGGAATATCTGGATCAGAAAATGCTGCCCATTGATATCGTGCTTTCCCTTTGTCCGCGCCTGTAGGTGCGATACTGTGGAATTTAAGCAAGCGGGTATCATTGGCTAACTTAATCCAGCCGGCTTCCTTATCAATTAAATTCATTACATTAAGAATATCAAAAGTGATTTCGAATTTGTGACCGAACAATGAAGGAATTTCTTGAGTGATTCTTAGATCAATCTGATGACTCCATGGTGATCTTGCACCATTTCTCTCTGCCATCATTCCTTTTCTGTCTTTCAAGTAATCACTATTATCGATATAAGCCATTAATTCGCCGTATGCAGCATCTGTTTTTGCAAGTACTGCACCCGCAGAACTGACAAGTATAATATCATTGGCATCTCTCGGAATATATGCTAAATCATTATCAGCTAAACCGTCACCATTTACGTCTCCATCAATGATGTATGAGTATGGTCTGCCCGATAATCCATTATAGAATAATCCGATTGTTGTTGCTAATCCTCTCCAGCCCCAATCATGACGATAAGAAACTGTACCGAATATTCTATGTGTTCTATCGGCATCAGCGTAGGAGAGATCTGGATTATTTGGATTTCCTGGTGTCGGGTTGAATCTCCAACCTGAACTTGCAGTAGTGCTGTTTGATCCGCCAATATCTTTAGCAAGACCCCAGGTGTAAGCGACATTTGCGTAGAAGCCGTCAAAAGTTGCTAATCTTTGAAGTTGGAAAATAACGTTAGCGTTCGAACCTTGATCGGTATTCTTAACAAGATAAACAGCAGTAAAATTATTGTTAACTCTTACGCCACGTGTAGAGTAAGCACCTGTTGTTGTATTAAGTGTTCCCCATACATCGCGATTTTCACCAACGATTTTTCCACCAGGAGTAATATCGCCGTTCGACTGAACTCCTTTGAGGTTGATATTTTGATAGTATACTTCGTTTAGTGATCTTGAGAAAATACCTTCAACCGAAGCAATGAGATTATATGGAAGTTTTTGATCGACTGCGAAATTAAATCTCATTACTGACGGAGCTTTAAAGTCACGGTCTGTAACATTCACTTCAGCTGTTGGAAGTGTAGTTGCAGTTTTTGGCTGACCATAAGGATCACCAATAAAATTATTTGGAACAGTAGTAAGCGTATAGAAATCAACACCAGTATTACTGTATTGATTTGAAACCCACACTGCTGGATATCTTCCATAGAATACACCGAAACCGCCACGCAGCTGTGTATTGCGATCTTCATCCACTGCCCAGTTGAAACCGATTCTTGGAGAAATGACAGCACTTGTGTATGGCAGAAGATTTGTGCTCAAATTGTAACCAAGAGCAGAGAAGGTGGAATCAAATCTTTTATTATAATTCGGTTTGTCCGTGAAAACCGGAAGATCTAAGCGAACACCGCCTGTGATTTTCAATCTGGAACTGATTGTCCATTCATCTTGAATGTAGAATCCAAATTGCTGATATCCCCAATTGGCATCTTGAGTCGGATTAGTTGTAGCTGAATAACGATGTTCGTAAGAAGCAGCTTTTTTATCTGCTAAGAAGTCTGCAATTGAGTTATACCTGTAGAGTCCAAAATTGGTTGGAATAAACAAGTTACGGAACTTAATGAAATCCAATTTTGCTCCTACCGTTATGGTATGGTTTGCTAGATATAAAGATAAGTTATTCGTGATTTCAAAGACATCCTGTTCCAATTCATTTTGATGACGGAATTGTTCCGCACCAATTACAAGACGTTGAGTGCTCTTGTCACTGGCTGCAGGATTACTGGTATTAATTTCAACGACCGGGAATGGTTGTCCATAATACTTTGGATTATCGAACTGATTTATGTATCCGAGGGTGAACTCATTCGATGCAAAATTCCCTAATAAACTTGTGAATTGAAGTGCAAAGGTATGAGTTTTATTCACTAATTTATATCGAGCATTCTCTGCATAGATATCATTCGATCCTCTGAATCTTGAGGGTGAATTATCGTTAAGTGAATTGAGATAATTCCAACGCGCAGTCAATTTGTGATTTTGACTCAAGTTGTAATCAAATCTGACAAATAATTTGTCACTGTCATCGAGCCAGGGAACTGAGTTCCATGAGCCAGTTTCATATCCGTATTTTGATTTCACATAATCCGAAATCAGCTTTAATGAATCTGATTTAGCAGTATAAGTGTTTGTTCCAACTTTATCAGCGTTAAAAGTACGGTCAAACGGTGAAGATTTTCTCAGAAGTTCGCCAGCAACAAAGAAGAAGAGTTTATTTTCAATTATTGGTCCTCCGAATCGGAAACCGGTTGAATATTCAGTGAAGCTTGGTACTTTTAATTGTTTGTCATCTGGACTGACTCCAATGAGATCTTGGTTCCTTCCATAATAATATGCAGAACCATTGAAATTATTGGTTCCACTTCTCGTGATCGCATTGATTCCAGCTCCTGTGAAATTAGCTTGACGAACGTCGAATGGCGAAACTACAATTTGAAACTCTTCGATTGCATCCAAGGTTATTGGAGTTACACTCGATTGTCCGCCTGGTGTTCCTGTACCGCCCAAACCGAACAGATCGTTAAAATTAACTCCATCAATTTGAATGTTATTATATCTATTATTTCGACCTGCTGCACTGCTATTTACACCGTTGAAATATGGTGATAACTTGTAGTAATCAGCAAAGTTTCTTGTGATGGTTGGAAGTCGATCGATTTGGTCTCGGACGACGTTTGAAGCAGCACCAATTCTTGATGCGTTAAGAATTGGATTTCGTTCAGCAGTAACTACTACTTCACCGGCTTGAAAAACTTCTTCCGATGCAACAAAGTCTTGTCGTAAACTTTGGGATAGTAATAGAGTTAAACCAACTCTTTCTTGTTTTACATATCCAATAAACGAGAAAGTTAAAGTATATGGTCCTCCAACACGTAAGTTTGGTAAGTTGTAATCACCATTTGCACGTGTCGTCGTTCCGTACATGGTTCCGGTTGGTTGGTGCACGGCAACAACATTTGCGCCGACAAGAGGATTACCATTGTTATCAGTAACCGAACCGTAAATAGCAGCAGATGTTATACCTTGACCAAATATATTTGAACAGGTCACAAGAGAAAAAATTACACCGAAGAGTAAGGACATCTTATTAAAATTACCCTTTGGTGAATTATCTCTTGAAAAAAATTTGGTGAGTTTGTGCATGAGAGCTCTCCTATTTTTTTTTAATGCTTTGCAAATATCAAGCATATTTTTTTTATTGTCAAGAAAGTTATTTTTAAAATAAAGTTCTAACTCGGAAAAAATCGGATTGAATTTTCAATTTTGTTTTCAGATTGATTTAATTAACTTGATAAGAGTTTAACTTAAACAAAAGGAATTATGTCAGTTTTACCGATAAATGTTTATGGAGATAAAATTCTCAAACAAAAAGCAAAAAAAGTGCAAAATGTTGATCAAAAAACTTTACAACTAATCCAAGACATGTTTGAAACGATGAGAGAAAGTGATGGTGTGGGATTGGCTGCGAATCAAGTTGGTGTTAGAGACTCAATTATTGTGGCTGATCTTTCTCAGGTTGAGGGATATGAAGATACGAAACCAACAGTAATTATTAATCCTGAAATTATTTTGGGCGAGGGGAATTCATCTTATGAAGAAGGATGTCTAAGTCTACCGGGTATAAGATTAAATATTGAACGACCGGAAAGAATTAAACTTAGATTTCAAGATACTGATTTAATAATTCATGAAAAATATTTCGAAGGCTTGTTCGGCAGAGTTCTACAACATGAAATTGATCATCTAAATGGAGTTCTTCTTACCGATCGGATATCAGATGAGGAGAAAAAAAACTTAAATGAGTCACTTAATAATATTGTCAATAGAACTGTGGAAGTCAATTACGAAATTTCATAAAAAATTTATTAGTCAATAAATAT
Organism: Ignavibacteria bacterium; assembly: GCA_016873845.1. Classification (NCBI taxonomy): domain Bacteria; kingdom Pseudomonadati; phylum Ignavibacteriota; class Ignavibacteria; species Ignavibacteria bacterium. The sequence goes on along the minus strand of VGVX01000021.1, from coordinate 12,066 downwards.
TTCTTCTTGACTTAGTTTACTCATATTCATATTATCGCAGTACGAGTAATGGCTAATGAGATTAGATGTACATAAGGGGCGCGTCGTCGTTGTGCAGCATTAGAGACCTATATTTAAATAGAAAAAAGAAATTAAATTAATTAAATATAAATTTCTCAATAGGAGGAGTGAATGAGAATGTCTCGAATCTATACCTCTCTTTTCGTTTTCTTAGTTTTAACCGCTTCAATTTTTGCGCAAGAGCCAGAACGTTGGAGCAAACCATTTTTACGACTGGAACCCAGTTCACAAGTTTCGCCTGAAAATTTTGAACTGCAAGCAGCTCCAGTTGATCTAAATTATAATCCAACTCCACTACGAACGGTCTTCCCGGATAAGACATATACTGTCTATCCCAATATAAGAGTCTGGCCTCAAGATGGTGGATCTCAATCAGAACTGCATATTGCAGTTAATCCGAATAATCCAAATATTATTCTGGGCGGCTCTAACGCAGCGAATACTGCAGTTACTTATTTAAATCAGGGTTACTATGTTTCAACAAACGGAGGTCAAACCTGGTTTGGAAGCGATTCATTACCGGGTAAGCCTTCTGGATATTATAGATCAGACCCAGTGGTCGATTTCGATTTGAATGGAAATATGTATTTCAACACGCTTGAATACAGTTCATCAGCTGGCGATTTAGTCACACTTAAATCGACTAATAATGGATTGACCTGGGGTAATCCTATTGCTGTTCCAAATCCTGGAATAGACGAAGATAAAAATTGGATAGCAGTAGATAAAACTCCAACTTCACCATATGTAAATTATATTTATACTGCTTATACAGAATTTCAAAGTACTGGTCCTAATTATAGACAACTCGAATTTTCAAGGTCAACTGATGGAGGGGTGACATACTCTGCCCCAATCAATATGAGCGGTACAACAGGTTATTTGCATCAAGGTGTAAACCTTGCTGTTGCTCCTAATGGAAATGTTGTTGCTGCTTTCACACATTATCCAACTTCCGTGTTAACGTCCAGTCATGTTACTTTCGCCAAATCGACAGATGGTGGACTAACGTTCACACAGCAATTTATTCTACAAAATATTTTCGACATTCGCGGAAATTTAACTAAAGGCGGAAATACAATACGAGTTAACTCATTTCCCTACATCGATGTTGATAGAAGCAATGGTCCAAGAAAAGGTAGAATATTTGTTACTTGGGCAGCACGCCCTGCATCTGGTCAATCACCAGACGTATTTCTCAGCTGGTCTGATAATAACGGTTCTACTTGGACAACTCCGAAACGAGTTAACGCTGATTCAGCTTTAACAAATCGTGATCAATGGTTCCCTGCATTAGCAGTCGATCCTGCAGATGGTTCGGTAAATATCTGTTACTATGACAGCAGAAATTTTACTGCAAATGATTCTGCAGAAGTTTACATGTCTCGTTCAGTCGATGGTGGTGTTACTTTCGAAGATATAAAAGTAACTGACGCACCGCACAAACCTCAGTCAATTTCAGGTTTAGCTACAGGTTATCAAGGTGACTACATCGGTATTGCAGCAAAGAACGGAGTAGTCTGGCCATTCTGGAATGATCGTCGATTAAATCGTCCTCACAATGCATATACTGCAAAAGTTTTCTTCATTCAAATTCAGCATCCACCCCTTGGCAATACTGAAAATCTTGCTGGACCATATTATGTTGGTGCAAAGATTTCAGCTTCACTCCCAATCACAAATGCAAAAGTTTATTGGAGAAGAGGTACAACCGGTGCATTTGATTCATTAACTATGACTCGAATAGGAACGACCGACAGCTTCTATGCGAATATTCCAGGTAATAATAATCCAGCAACTTACAATTATTATCTATATGCTCAGGATAATGCTGGTTCATATGCTACTTTGCCAGGCGGCGCACCTTCGAGTGTTTTTTCATTCGAAGCTGCTGCTGATAATATTTCACCTACAGTTACTCACACAGTTTTACCAAATCAATATCGCGAAACATGGTCACCGACAGTCACCGCAAATGTGACTGATAATATTGGAGTTGATTCTGTGCGAGTTAATTATCGCGTAAGATGGAATGGTACTCCAAGACAATTTTACATGACAAAAGGATCTGGTGATTCTTGGTCCGGAGTTTTTAATATCGATACTACATTATTAGCAGTTGGTGATACTGTTTATTATAGAATTACAGCTCGCGATAAAGGGACTGCTGGAAATTATGGTTATCACCCATCAGCAACAACTTTTAACTCTTTCTTAATCATCGGTGATACAGAATTCCCGGTTATTACCCATACTGCACTTCGGGATCAGGCAAAAGTTAGATGGCCCTCTGTTGTCAAGACGCAGGCTACTGATAATTTAATGGTCGATAGTGTCTGGGTTGAATGGTACAAAAACAATACTGGTAATTGGAAGAGATTTAATCTTGCAAAAATGACTGGTGACAATTGGGAAGCTGCGTTCAATTCAGATACTAACCAAGTTGCATTTGGAGATTCAATCTTTTACAGAATTGCTGCAAGAGATAGGTCCACCAATCGGAATATCACTTATTCACCTGCAAGCGGTTATCATAAGTTTAAAATCATTCAGACAAAAGGTCTCGTACTTGTTATTGATGACGATGCAACTGAGTTTGACAGAATCTCTACTGAAAAAGCGGGTGCTGAAGCCGATTTAACTACGCCACTCGGTGCTTCTGCAGCACTTTTCAAAGCCGCATTAGATTCTGTTGGATACCTGGCAGATTTAGTTACATTTACGGCATTTGATATCACAACCCTTGCAAATTTTGATATTGTTATCCTCACAGCTGGCTCAAAAACCTCAGCTATTTTTAATGATCAAGGTAAACGAGATGCGATTCGCAATTTTGCTAGCCAAACTGGCAAGAAAACCTGGGTAGAAGGTGGGGAGGTTGGTTATTTCTTCCGTAGTACCGGAACTAATGATCAAGTATTCCGTCAGCAGGTTCTATTTACCGAAGCCTGGGTGAGCGATGCATCTTCTGGTATTTTAAATAGAAAACTTACTGGACATCCAATCAATTCATCGCCGAACACTATTCCAGATAACCTCACTCTTACAGGAACTGCTATCGGTGTCAGGGATGCAATGAAAGTATTACCAGGTGCGAAAGTTTACCCAGTCAGCACTTGGTCTTCACATCCCGATAGTGGCGGCATAATTGTGAATGATAAAAATCCGAATCCAGTTAGTGCGGATAATGTATTCTATACGTTTAATATCGGAGTAATGGTAGATCAAGTTTCCGCTAGAAAATTAATTGAAAACACTGCAGATTATTTAATGGCAGTTGAAGCACCTCCAACAGGTAAAATTACTGGTACAGTAACACTTACAGGTGCTCCAAATAGCGGCGGTGTTGTTATAAATTTAACTGGTGTTAAAACTGCAACGACTACCACTGCCTCAAATGGAACATATTCATTTGATTCGCTTTACTCAGGTGCATATAGAGTGACGGCAGTTGCTCCAACCGGATATTTCCCCTATACAGCTTATATAGATACAACTGTCGGTACGACAACTGTAAGCGGAATTAATTTCACGTTCAATCCAATTTTGCCAAGTACAGTTTCGGGTACGGTGACTGTAACTGGTGCACCAAATAATGGCGGTGTGCTTGTAGAAATAATTGGTCAAGCTGGTAAAACAGCCACCACAAATACAGCTGGTACATATTCAATTTCTAATGTAAATCCAGGTAACATTCAAGTTAAATTCTCAAAAGTAGGTTTTGGACCAAAAGTGAAAGATACTACTCTCACGAACGGTGGAACTACCATCGTTAACATGACCTTAGTTCCTACACTTGGTGTCGTTCTAATAGTTGATGACTTCACTACAACGCCAGGTCCATCTGCAACATTATTTAAGAATACACTCGATTCTCTTGGATATGACGCGACACTGACCACTTTTGCTGCTTTGGATACTAATACACTTGGAAGTTATCAATTAGTCATCCTCTCTGCTGGTCAGCGTACAACAACTATGTTTGCCGATAAACCAAAGAGAGATGCTATAAGAAATTATATAAATTTCGGTGGAAAGACTTTAGTTGAAGGTGGACAAGTTCCATACATTTATCGAATTCAAACTACTGAGTATGATAAAGATTTCAGAGAGCAAGTTCTCTTCACCGGTACATGGGTTACAAGCGCTACATCCACTGCCAATATTATCCCGAAGAGAGTGTCGCATCCTATCTATACAGATCCGCATGCACTTCCGAGCTCAATTCCTTTAACTGGTACTGGGACAGGAGTGAGAGATGTAGTATTATTAAAACCAAATGACCTACAAGTGTATAACGTTGCAAACTGGAGTACATACCCCGATTCATCGGCAATTATTGTACGAGATAGAACTCCAGATCCTGCGAGTGCAGATAACATTACATTTGCTTTTGATATTTCTGCAATTACAGATCAATCAGTAGCTAAGAAAATGTTAGAGAATACTGCTAAATTCATATTTAAACAAGAAAGTGCAGCCACAGGTAAGATCACTGGTGATGTTACTCTCACCGGTGCTACAAATCACGGCGGTGTTGTGATGAATCTTTTAAATATCGGTACTGGACAGATCAAATCTACAGTGACAGCCAGCACTGGCGCCTATTCATTTGATTCATTATTCAATGGAAATTATAGAGTAACATCAGTCGCCCCGACTGGTTACTTCCCATATACACTTTCAAAAGATACCAGTACAACCGGTGGAACAGTAAGTGGAATTAACTTTACATTCCAGGTGCTGGTGAATGGTACGATTAGTGGGACAGTCCAACTCGCTGGTCAGACTAACCATAGCGGGGTATTAGTTGAGATTTTAAATCAACCGGGTAAGAATGCCACATCTTCATCCACTGGTGCTTATTCAATTTCAGCGGTTGCACCAGGTAATGTGCTGGTTAAATTCTCTAAGAGTGGATTTAAGACAACTCTCATAGATACTTTCTTAGCTAATGGCGGTACTCTGGTGCTAAACAGAACACTCCCAACCACATTAGGAAATGTTTTAGTGATCGATGATGATGTCTCTGAAACTGATCGTATCTCCGAGGATAAACCGGGAGAAGCAAATTTAGCTATGCCGTTAGGTGCGGCTGCGACCCTGTTCAAATCAACTTTAGATTCAATAGGATATAATGCTGATTTAGTAACATTTGCCGCATTGGATACAAATCAACTTGCTGGTTATGACATTGTCATTCTTTCAACAGGAGCTAAATCTACTAATATATTTAATGATGCTGGTAAACGACTGGCACTAAGAAATTATGCCCGAAGACCGAATGCAAAGACTTGGGCTGAAGGCGGTGAAATCGGTTACTTCTTCAGAAATACAAACACTACTGCCGATTCTTTCTTCAGAAAAGAAATATTGCATACGAGCCGATGGATAAGCGATGCAACTGCAGGTACAATTAAAATTAACATACCAGGACATCCAATATTTACAATACCTAATTTAATTCCAGATAATGTTTTATTAACAGGTACATCAATCTACACACGTGATGCTATGGCGGTAGATTGGGAACCAAAGTCGATCTATCATGCTGGTACATGGTCTTCGCATCTCGACAGCGGTTCTGTTATTGTACATGATAAGAATCCTAATCCTCTTAGTGCAGATAATATCTTCTTCTCGTTTAATATAGCGATGATTTCAGATTTATCAATAGCACAGAAACTTATTCAAAACACTGCTAATTATTTGAGAACTGCAGAACCACCTCCTACAGGCAGTTTTGCAGGAACAGTTACTTTAACTGGAAAACCGAATAATTCAGGTGCGACCGTAAAATTATTCAAACTTCCGACCATGGCATTGGTTGAAACTTTCGCAACTGATTCAACTGGTAACTATACATTCAGCGCTTTGTACGCTGGTGCGTATAGAATTCAAGCAACACCACCAGTGAATTTCTATCCTGCTGTAGTTAACATCGATACAACTGTCGGAACTGGTCCAATTACTGGGCTCAATTTCTCATTCATTTCGACTTCAAGTACAGTAGCTGTCAGCTTCTCGACTGCAGTTGGATGGAATTTATTATCGATGCCTGTTAAAGTCGCGAATATGAGCAAGACCTCACTCTTCCCGGCTTCGACTTCAAATGCGTTCGCGTTCAGTGAGGCTCTTGGTTATACGAGGGAAGATACGCTGAAACTTGGTGTCGGATATTGGCTGAAATTTGCTGCAATTGGCACTCACAATTTCACAGCTGCTCCTTCTTGGATACTCGAAGTTCCAGTGAAGTCAGGTTGGAATATGATAGGTGCATCTCACACTACAATTCCAGTGACTGGAATTTATTCAACGCCACCGAATATAATATCCTCACCGTTCTTCGTGTACGCTGCAGGCTATTCGCAGGCGACAGATGTTACAAAAGGTAAAGGTTATTGGGTAAAAACCAATAATGATGGAAAGATTTATTTAGCTTCTAGTTATCCGAAGCTGAATCCTTCCCAAGTTCCCGTAGAAGTTGTCGATAATATCTGGCCGACAATGATAATTACAGATGCTGCGGGGAATCAAACCAAATTGTACTTTGGTTCGAATGTTCAATTTGAAGGTAGATACGAATTACCTCCAGTACCACCAAGCGGTGTATTTGATGTTCGTTTCCAAAATAATAAATATGTTGAAGATGCAAGTATTGGAAAATATCAAGTTGCATTGAATTCTGCAGCTTATCCTGTTAGAATTAGACTTGAAAACTTCGATGAGACTACATTTAGTATAAATGATGGTCTTGGTGGAATCGTTCTCAACGAAAGAATTAAAAATAATGAGGAAGTTGTTATTGCTAACAGCTCCTTATCCTCGTTCACACTTGAAAAGGTTGTAATACCAACAGTTTATGAAATGAGTCAAAATTATCCTAATCCGTTTAATCCAAGTACAGTTATCCGCTTTGGATTACCGGAGGATGCGAAGGTCAGGCTCGAAGTTTACAATACTCTAGGTGAACGTGTTGCTGAATTAGTCAATAAAGAACTCGAAGCTGGTTACTATTCGATAAACTTCGATGCTTCGAAATTAAGTACGGGTGTTTATTTCTATAGAATTCAAACATCCAAATTTACAAGTGTTAAGAAAATGATGTTCTTGAAGTAAGGTATAGGTGAATAAGGTCATGAAAAGAAATGAAATTAATAACTTCAATATTCCGGCGGTTCCTCAGGAACCGTCGGGATCATTAACATCCCAAAGCAATAAAGGAGAGTTAGTATTTATGAAAAATATTAAACTGTTAGCAATACTAATCTTGTTCGGGTTTACTTCTGTTTATGCACAATATTCTGAGAGTTACATCAGTTCGAATCCGAACTATCGAGCAGAAATGGATGCACGCGGTTTCGCACCTGTATCCTTGCCTGCGAGCGTAAATTATAAACCACTTGGTGTGATAACCTGGTCTGAAGGATTTGAAAATACAACATTTCCTCCAACCGGCTGGGCTTCCCATAATTTAGATGCAGGTACCCAACAATGGACTAGATATACCACCACCCCAATATTTGGTACAGCAAGTGCCGCAGCTACTTATGAAAGTACAACTTTGCAGAATGATGATTGGCTCAGAACTCACCAATTCGTAGTTAGTGCTGGTGCCGTATTAAATTTTTATGCCAAAAGGCAATCTACTGCATATGTTGATTCTGTTGAGATTTTTTATTCAACAAGTGGTGGAACACCGCCATCAGGTTATACTCGGATGACTAAATTAATGCCAGCAGGTACAACTGCAGAATTATTCCAAGTTTCTTTAAACTCTCTTGCCGGGCAAAACATTTATTTAGCATTCAGATACAATGAACTTGATCAATGGAGATTGTATTTGGATAGTATGTTTGTTGAGGTTCCGACTGCAAACGATGTGGGCGTTATGGCAATCGTCACACCTGGAACAACTGTTGACGTAAATACTGCCTATACTCCAAGGGTTGTAGTTAAGAACTTCGGTTCAACTGCTTCAGGCGCATTTCAAACAAGGATGACTATTAATCCTGGAGGTTATCTCCAAACAGTTAATGTAAGTTCATTAGCACCTGGTGCTGTTGATTCAATCAATTTTGCAAACTGGACTCCTACAACTAGTGGTAATTATCAAGTTACCGCATTTACTATGTTGACTGGAGACTCGAATCCATCGAATGATACAGGAAAAGTAACCACATTTGCTTGGAATGCATTTAATGTTCAATATAATATTAATGCATCGAATCTGTATCCGGCAGGTGTCAGCTGGTATGGTACAGAATTCGACGGTACATACTTCTATCTTTCGAAGTGGAATGAAAACAAAATGTGGCGTGTTAATAAAGCAGGTACCACAATTGATTCCTTTACAGTAGGCGGTTTAGCTGCATCATCTGGATTCAGAGATTTAGCTTTCGATGGTACAGACCTATATGGAGCCCCGAATACTACGACTGTTTATAAAATTGACAAAACTACATTTGCAGCAACGACAGCTTTTACAGCACCATTCGCAGTGCGAGGAATATCATATAACAAAGCCGCGGATGCCTTCTATGTAGCTGGATGGTCTGGAAATATTTCCCTCGTAAGCAGAACTGGAACTGTTATAAGCTCGATAGCTCAAACAGTCCATGGTTTAACAGGTATGGCGGGTAATGCATATGATACTCTAAGTTCAGGCGGTCCATTTTTATGGGTCTGGGATGATGGTTTATCAACAAATACTTCTTCACCAATCGTAAAATTGAATGCCACAACTGGTGCGAGAGTAGATAGTTTTAATGTTGCTTCACTTCATCCGGCCACGGTGATTGGTGGTGGTTTATTTGTGACAAACCAATATCAAACCGGAACGGTTACACTTGGTTCTTTGAACCAAAGTGCTCCGCATCGTTTAATTGGTTTTCAAATTGGCGGTTCAGCTTCCACAGTTGCCGTTGATATTCCAATAACAGTAACAGACAATGCTGGAGGAACCGCAACTCTAAAATTTGGCCTTGATCCAACAGCAACAGATGGAATTGATGCTTCACTCGGTGAACAAGAATTACCACCGCCTCCTCCAACGGGAGTATTTGATGCTCGGTTCATTGGAGATGATATTGGAATAAGTATTGGGCAGGGTCTCGCTAAAGATTATCGTCAAGGAACAACGACTCATAATGGACAGAAGATACACGAGTTTAAATATCAAGTCGGAACTGGAACAACGATTACGTTTAATTGGAATATGCCGACTGGAGTAACTGGCAGACTTCAAGATTTAATCACAGGATCAATCATTGACGTGGCGATGAGCGGGACAGGAAATTATACAGTTACAAATCCAGGAGTACTGAATAAACTCAAAATGACAGTTACATACGCCCTAGGCGGAACAACAGAGACAGTTCAATTAACTTCACCAAATGGCGGCGAGAACTGGTTCGTGGGTGCATCAAAAAATATTACATGGACAAGCAGTAACATAACGAATGTCAAGTTGGAATATACAACTAACAATGGAACGTCATGGTCAACAGTTGCGGCTTCAGTTCCTGCCACTCCAGCAACTTATGCTTGGACAGTGCCAAGTACTCCAACTACTCAAGCAAAAGTTAAAGTGAGTGATGCTGCGGATGGAACTCCTGCAGATGAAAGTGATGCTGTATTTACTATAAGTACTCCTCCGTCCGGCACAATTACTGTACTATCACCAAATGGAGGGGAGAAATTAAATGCTGGTGCACAGCAGATCGTTGTATGGAAATCCACTGGCTCGCCCGGAAATGTTGATGTTCTCGCCTCGACAGATGGCGGAGCAACATTCGGTCCAGTATTTACAAACATTCCAAATAATGGTTTTGCTGCAGTTCCCGCACCAACTATTCTTGGGACTAATTATAGAGTCAAAGTTCAGAGCAACTCGGCACCAACTACAATTTTTGATGTGAGTGATTCTTCATTCAGTATTGTTGCTGCGAGCACGGTGCTAAAGAATATTCCGGTCGTTGTTTCCGATCAATTCTTCTCTCAAATACTAAGAGTTGGTATTGATCCAAGTGCAACTGATGGAATTGATGCAGCACTTGGTGAGTTTGAATTGCCGCCAACACCACCATCTACAGTTTTTGATGGACGTTTAATAGGTGATGATATTGGTATTATCGGGCTCGGACAGGGAGTGTTGAGCGATTTCAGACAGGGTGCCTCAACGTTTGATGGGAATAAAATCCATGAACTTAAATATCAAATGGGCCCATTAGCTAAGCTGCTCGCAACAGACATTACAATTTACTGGAGCTTGCCAGCAAATGTTACCGGGCGTTTACAAGATTTAGTAACAGGCGCCTTGATTGATGTTCCAATGAGCGGTGATGGAAAATACTTAGTTGCAAATCCATCAACCTACAGCAAGCTGAAAATGACTTTGACATATACTGTTCCGACTACAAGCTCGATTACAGTTTTGTCGCCGAATGGCGGTGAGTCATTTAAGCAAAATGCACATCAGGTAATTGCTTGGAAATCGTTGAATGTCAGCGGGAATGTTAATATTAAATTGTCTGCTGATGGCGGAACAACTTATCCGACTACGATTGCATCAAATGTTGCCAATTCCGGAGTTTATGGCTGGAATACTGGAACATTATCTGGTACTCAATACCGCGTTAGAGTTGAAAGTGCAACAACTCCAACAACGAACGATGCAAGTAACGCTAATTTCACTGTAAGTGGTGCACAGACGATCTACCAAGATAATCCATTTGTAATTTCCGACGGAACAACTTCGGTCTTAATGCGATATGGAATTGATCCTGCTGCAACAGATGGAATTGATGCGGCTCTCGGTGAAGCAGAACTTCCTCCAGTGCCTCCAACAGGAGTATTTGATGGAAGATTCATTGGGACTGACATTGGAGTTCCGGGATTAGGACAAGGTTCATTGAAAGATTATCGACAAGGAACAAGTGCATTTTCCGGAAATAAGATACATGAAATATTTTATCAAATGGGTTCAACTGGTGATTCACTGAGACTATTCTGGAATCTGCCTACAAGTGTAACCGGTTTATTGCAAGATATCGTTACAGGTACTATAGTTAACGTTGCAATGTCTGGTGCCGGTACTTACACAGTTGCTAATCCAGGTGTGTTATCAAAACTCAAAATCACATTAACATATACAGCAGCCCCTGCATCGGTCACTTTGGTCTCTCCAAATGGCGGAGAAAATTGGCCTGTCGGTTCAACTCAAAATATAGTTTGGACTGCGACCGGCATTGCAACAGTTAAGTTAGAATATACAACCAATAATGGTACAAGCTGGATCAACATTGGCACAGCTCCAGCAGTTGTTTCATCAAAGACAAGATTAGATGGATATAATCCTAAAGATCCTGCAGGCTACATCGAAGGTGAAATGGGTACATATCCTTGGACAATTCCAAATACGCCATCCAATTCATGTAAAGTCAGAGTATCTGATAATGCAAATGCAGCAACGAATGACGTAAGTGATAATACATTTACGATTAGTGCTCCAACAACCGAAGGTTGGACGCTCCAAACGAGTGGAACAACAGCCACGCTCTATACCGTTCATGCTGTAAGCGATCAAGTCGCATGGGCAGGTGGTCTTGGTGGAGTAGTAATTCGTACTACAAATGGTGGAACAAACTGGACTACCGTTACAAGTCCACGTGCAATAGATATTCACAACATATTTGGTTCAGATGCGAATATTGCGTTTGCAATTTCAAATGGTACAACTGATGCAGTTCTCTATCGTACATCGAACGGGGGAACTAGTTGGCAGGCGGTTTATACTCAAGCCGGCGGATTCTTTAATCATGTAGAAATGTTTGATGCGAATAACGGATATTTTCAAGGCGATCCGTTAAGCGGAATATGGACTCTAATGAAAACAACTAATGGTGGATTGAATTGGACTTCAGCCACATCGCTCACTCAAGCCGGAACTGAATACGGTTGGAACAACTCAATGTGGTGGGTCGGACAAAACGGTTGGTTCGGCAC
>VGVX01000020.1 GCA_016873845.1 Ignavibacteria bacterium | reverse complement strand
ACAGATGCACAAAATGGAGCAGCTGTTGTAATAAAAAGAATAATCGAATGCATCGAAACCGTGTTAGCTCAAGCAAATGTAAAAACAAATCAACTTGCCGCAATTGTTATCGGAATTCCTGGATCGCTCAATTCTCAAAAAGGAATTGTATACTTAGCTCCGAATTTATCTTGGAAAAATATTAATGTTGCAAATCCTATCAAAAAGCATTTCAATGTCCCAACCTTAATCGAAAATGATGCAAACTTGGGAGCTTTGGGGATACATCACTTCGGGCTTGGAAAGAAATACGAAAATCTTTTAGGAATTTTTGTTGGCACGGGAATCGGCGGAGGACTGATCATAAACAATAAAATTTATCGCGGAAAAAGTTTTGCTGCAGGTGAAATTGGACATATCGTAATCGACCCAAACGGCGAAAAGTGCGGGTGTGGAAATTATGGCTGCTTTGAAGCAATAGCAAGCCGTACTGCAATAACACGTGAAATCAAAAGAGTAATTAAAAATGGAAAGAAATCCGTCATAACCAAATTGACAAACAACTATGATTTGATTAAAAGTGGAACGATTTCTTCCGCATTAAAATTGAATGACAAAGTAACCAAGCGGGCGTTGAAATCTGCATCGGAGACGATTGGTTTAGTCATCGGTAATATGTCGAATCTTCTCGACCTGGATGCAGTTGTTCTTGCCGGAGGATTGATCGAAGCATGCGGAGATTTTATGCTGCCAATAATCAGAAAAAATGCCGAAGCTGTTGCTCTTCCTCAAAATTTCAAAGGGATGAAAATCGTGAATTCATCTCTTGGAGACAATGCCGCCCTCTACGGCGGAATTGCATTAGCGAAAGAAAAAGGATTTTTATTTGGATCGAAAACTAATTAAATGTTAAATGCTCAAATCATTAAAAATAAAAGACTATGTTCTGATTGATTTCATCGATGTTGATTTTGAAAGTGGACTCAACATCATCACCGGCGAAACGGGAGTCGGCAAATCGATTATCGTTGATGCGATGAATTTATTAGTGGGCGAACGCGCTTCGAACGAAGTTATTCGCTCCGGCTCGAACAAAGCAATAGTCGAAGGAATTTTTGATGTTACCGGAAATCAAGCAGTTCTAAATTTTCTTGGCGATAACAGTTACGATTTGGGTTCCGAGGTAATTGTTCGCCGGGAAGTTTCTAGTAAAGGCGGCAATCGATGTTTTATCAATGATTCGCCGGCACCACTCTCGCACTTAAAAGAAATTGGAAAATATTTAATTGATCTCCACGGTCAGCACGAGCATCAGTCATTACTACGGTCAGAGACTCACGTTGAGCTTCTCGATAATTTTGGCGGATTAGAAAAACTTCTTGAAGAATATCAAATTTACAATCGAACACTTTCGAAACTCTTCAGAGAAGTTGAAGAATTAAAGAGCAAAGAAAAACTTCTAAAAGAGAAAAAAGATTTTTACGAATTTCAGGCAAAAGAAATCGATGAGATTAATCCAAAGCAAAACGAAGACGAAGACATTTCAGCTCGGCTGCGAATACTTGATAACAGCGAAAAGCTTCACGATTCCACTGCACGGATCTATGAAATTCTTTACGAATCGGATTCTGCTGTTTACGATCAAATGATCAAAGTCCGAAATTTGCTGGATGACCTCAGCAAAATAGACAACATCTTCTCCGAAATGAAAAAAGAAACCGCAGCAATTACTTCCATCGTTGATGAACTTGCAAAGTTCATACAGAGCTATAATTCGAGAATAGAATTTTCTCCGGAATTACTTGAAGAGTATCGTCAAAGGTTAGGTTCACTTGTCATGCTGCAAAAAAAATACGGCGGCTCACTCGACTCGGTTATCGAATACCGGAAAAAAATTGAGAAAGAACTTGCGCTCGCAGAAAATTTTGAAAACGAAATTGCGAACCTCGAAGGTCAAATCGAACAGGAGAGAAAAAAATGTTCAGATGCCGCTGTTCGGTTATCACAAAAACGCCGCGAGACGGCAGAGAAAATCTCTAAATCAATTATCGTAATTCTGAAAGAACTTGGAATCACGAATCCAAAATTCGAAGTAAAAATAGAAAATAAAAAGTCAGATGACAAAAATTCGTTCGTTAAGCTTGGAAAAGATTTCTACAAATCAGATTCAACTGGATTTGATCAGGTTGAATTTTTTATCTCAACAAATCCTGGCGAGGAAGTTAAGCCGCTTGTAAAGGTTGCTTCGGGTGGAGAAATCTCGCGGATTATGCTCGCACTAAAGACAATTCTTGCAAAATCAGATAGACTGCCAATGATGGTATTTGACGAAATAGATGTCGGCGTCAGCGGACGAATTGCGCAAAAGGTCGGTAAAGCATTGAAAAATCTGTCGGAGTTCCATCAGATAATTTCAATTACCCATCTGCCGCAAATTGCAGGGCTCTCAGACTCGCATTATGTTGTTGAAAAAACAGTGAAAGCCGGGAAGTCATTTAGTACAATTCGGAAATTAAAAGCAGATGAGAGGGTGCTGGAAATCGCAAAACTCATAAGCGGCGAAGAAGTTACAGATACAAGTCTTAGAACTGCAAAAGAGTTGATGGAAGGCTGAGATAATTTCGTTATGTCGTTGTTAAATACTTCTGTAAATAAATTTTATTAAAAAGTGAAAATTAAATCGCAATGAACATTAATAATATTTTAAAAAGACGACTTACTTATCTTGAAATTGCAATTCTATTTTTCATTATATCTCTCATCATTTTCTATCCATATATAACGAACAAATTTCATGCAGATGATTTTATTTTTGTATCAATACTTGAAGAAATAATTTCGTTTAATCCTCTAACGGGATTTTGGGCACTCGACTTTCAAGACATTAAAACTTTTGAATCTCTTTGGTGGGCGGATGATGGAGTCAACGGCAGATTTTTTCGTCCAATACCGAGTCTTGTTTTTTCGGCTTTCTTTTTGATTTTTGGACGGGATGCTGCGCTACCATTGCACATGCTTTCAATTTTACTTCATGCACTTGTGTCGTTCACAGTGTTTCTACTTTTTTTAAGATTATCGAAGCGATACACTATTTCGCTAGTTGCCGCCTTTATCTACTTAATTTGCGAAGATCACTCAATGACAATTGGCTGGATTGCAACGAATACAGATATAATGGCAGTTCTATTTATAAATCTTGCACTAATCTTTCATGTCGATTACCGTGAAACATTCATTAAGAAAAAATTTATACTTTCGAATGTATTTTTGTTGATAGCATTTTTCTGTAAAGAAACTGCAGTAATAACTCCTTTTGCAATTATGTTGTATGAATTTATTTTATCAGAGCCGAGTACAAAACAAAAAATTGTTTTCAAAAGATTCTATCAAAGAGCAGTATCATTTTTTGGAATTAGGAAATATTGGCGAGTAAGTTTCTTTCTTCTCATAATTTATGTTGCATTCTATAAGCTTGCGGGCTTTGGTATAAATAATATAATGTATTACGATCCTTTTAAGAGAACGGCATTATATTTATCAAATTTAGTTGTTGGAATTCCGACAATGTTTACCGGACTGCTTACGGCTTATCCCATCGGCTTAAATTTATTCTACAAAGAATATGTATTAGTCGCGGTGATTCTGGGAATTATTTTTTACATTCTTCTTTCAGTTGGATTAGTAAAATTTTGGAAAGAAAAAGTTATTCACTTCTGTTTTCTTCTATTCATTCTCGCTTTGCTTCCACAACTATCAACCGACGCATCTGAGCGGCAGCTTTATTTTCCATTGGTACCTGGAAGTTTCCTGTTGAGTTTTTTGATTTTTCAAATTCCATTTCTCAAGAAAAAATTTCTTAAAGACCACCTGAGCGGAATAAAATATTTTAACAGCATATTCGGTTATTATCTGGCATTCACATCTATTTTTCTCGCCTTATACCTAAGTTTTTATTATGCACAGACTTTTCCGCAAAGTTTTAAATCAATTGAAAATGTTGTTATCAACAGTAAGAAATTTATTGCTAATGAAAAAAACGATAAGATTGTCTACTTAAATACAACCGGGCAATTCCCCACTTTTTATATTAATGATATAATCCGCTATCACTTTAAGGAATACAAAGACGTCCATATTCTTTCGAGCTTCAACGGCAAGATTTGGGTTCAACAAATCTCCGAGAATTCATTCGCTCTGAAAACGAATAAAAGCGGCTGGCTCTCGAATATGTTTGCAAAGATTGTACGTACTCTTCCCAAAATAGAAGTTGGAAGAAAATACGCCAACGAATTATTTACAGCAACGATAGTTCAAACAACTCTTGATCATGAAGACGCACTTTGGGTGAAATTTGATTTTAATCAATTCCTGGATAATATTTTGTTCATTTATTATGACGGATCTGAATTTCACGAGTTGAAATTCGATGGAACAAAAATGGAAGTTTGGCAATTTCTGGGAGATACATCCGACATAATGAAGAGTATGATGTGAAAAAATCCTCGATCTATGTACACATTCCGTTCTGCGATATAAAATGCAACTACTGCGATTTCTATGTTCAAATCAATCATTCTAAATATGATTTGCTTCTTGATTCATTAAAAAAGGAGATTCAATATTTTTCTGACCGTTACAAAGATAAATCGACATTTCACACAATATATTTTGGCGGTGGGACGCCATCATTAGTTGAACCGGAATATATTGATAAAATTATTACAACACTTAAATCAAGATTCATTTTTGATGCACACGTTGAGATAACTTTAGAAACAAATCCAGATACAGTAGATGAAATAAAACTTCGAGAATTAAAATCAATTGGAATTAATCGATTGAGCATTGGCGTTCAGTCATTTAATGATGATGACTTAGAATTTCTTACACGTAATCACAGCGGCAAACAAGCTGCTGAATGCATTGACATCGCTGCAAAATCAGGATACGGAAATATAAACATAGACTTAATCTTTTCTATACCTGGACAGGCTTTAGAAACTTGGAAAGATAATTTGGCAGTCGCCTTAACTCTTCCAATTCAAAATATTTCTGCATACAGTTTGATTTTAGAACCGGGCACCTCACTTTATTATAACGTAAAGCATGGATTTTCAAGCTTAAGATCGATTGAACACGATGCCGAGAGTTATGAATATCTAATCGATACTTTAGTTCGGAATAATTTTGTGCAATACGAAGTATCGAATTTTGCCAAGCCTGGATTCGAGTGCATTCACAATTTAAATTATTGGTATCATGTTAATTATCTAGGATTTGGGCCATCGGCACATTCACTTTGGAATGATAAACGCTGGAATAATTTTTCGAACATCACAAGATATATCGAAGCAGTAAAATCAGTGCAGCATGGAATCAAGAGTGAAGAATTTCTTAATCCCACCGAACTTTACAATGAAAGAATTTATCTCGGATTGAGAAGTCGGGGAATAGATTTAAATTTGTTCAAACAGGATTTTAATATTTCGCTTTTAAGCTCAGAAGAAAAATTTGTAAATGAGTTGTTAAAAAGCGGTTTTGTAATTGTCGATAACAACTTTTTGAAATTGACGAAAAAAGGTTATCTTCTTTGCGATGAAATCTGCGAACAACTCATGGTCTGAAATGAAAAAAATTGCTCTTCATTGGCAAATTCTTATTGCTCTTATTTTCTCCATTCTTTACGGCATATTTTTTACTGAATATGTTGCTTATGTATCCTGGATGGGGGAAATCTTTTTACGGCTTTTAAAAATGGTGATCGTTCCATTGATTTTTACTTCGATTATCTCTGGAGTGACTGGAATTGGGACGGCAGAAAATCTCGGGCGGCTGGGGATGAAAACTTTTATTTCTACATCTCAACCAGCACCTTTGCTATACTAACGGGTTTAGTTCTGGTAAATTTATTTCAGCCTGGAGTGGGAGCGGATCTAGGATTTAAAAAATCGGTCGAAGGGCTGAATGCAGCGGACAGTTCGTTTTTGAATATCATTATCGATCTTGTACCAACAAATATTTTTAATTCGATGGCAAACGGCGAGATGCTTCAGATTATTTTCTTCGCTCTCATTTTCGGATTTTTTATTACAAGACTTTCTAATTCTTATAAAGACAATCTCACAAGCTTCTTTAGTGCGGCATTTGAAGTCATGATGAAAATAACTTCAGTAGTAATAAAACTTACTCCAATTGGTATTTTTGGAATTGTTGCAGGAGTTGTAGCTGAACAAGCCGGTGATTTAAATTCGCTTATTGATATAATAAAAAGATTAGGGATCTACGTGCTCGCAGTTTTCCTCGGATTGTTAATTCATGCCACAATCACACTTCCGTTGATTCTTAAATTCATTGCAAAGGTAAATCCATTTTCACACTTCAAAGCAATGACAACTCCACTGCTTACTGCGTTCTCAACAAGTTCGTCCTCTGCAACGCTTCCACTTACAATGGACGCAGTGGAAAATAATGATGGCGTCTCTAATAAAATTACAAGTTTTGTTTTACCGCTCGGTGCCACTGTTAATATGGACGGCACTGCACTTTATGAGTGCGTTGCCGCAATGTTTATTGCTCAAGCTTATGGCGTTGAGCTTGGATTTCTTCAGCAGGCAATTGTTGTGGTTACTGCATTGCTTGCTTCGATTGGAGCGGCAGGAATTTCAATGGCAGGATTAGTTATGATTACAATTATTTTAACCGCAGTCGGTTTGCCTCTTGAAGGAGTCGGTTTGATTTTAGCTGTAGATAGAATCCTCGATATGTGCCGCACAACTGTAAACGTTTGGAGCGATTCGTGCGGCGCAGTTACAATTGCAAAAACGGAAGGTGAGACTTTAAAAGTCTAATTGCTGTCAACGACCGGTCGGTGACAGCAACAAAACAACTATTGCCCGCTCGGATGGTTTTAGTTTTAATTCTCGCTCTAAAATCTGTTTTACTTCCATAAGATCAAACCTTCGAAAATTAAACTGTCTTACATCTGAAACATATTGAATCGCAAAACAATTTACTAGTTTTATACTAGACAAAGAAAAATCAAAACAAATGTAAAACTTTTATAAACACCCAATATGTTCCAGCAGACACAGAAGCTGAAAGCGGAATTGTCAATACCCAAGCCCAAACTATAATTCTCGCAACTCCCCATCTTACTGCAGAAAGACTTTTAACTGCACCAACACCAGCGATCGAACCGGTGATTGTATGAGTTGTACTTACAGGAATTCCAAAAATTGTTGCACCGATTATTGTTAATCCTGCAGAAGTTTCTGCACTGAAACCACCGAATGGATTTAATTTTGTCATCCGCATACCGAGAGTTTTGATGACTTTCCAACCGCCGACTAACGTTCCAAAAGCTATTACAGTATGACTTGTGATCACTACCCAAAATGGAACATGAAAAGTTTTCGTTGCTATTCCTCCAGATTCACCAGCTGCCATTAATGCTAAAACCATTGTTATGATACCCATCGTTTTTTGAGCATCGTTTGCGCCGTGGCTTAAACTGTATAATCCTGCAGAAACTAACTGCAGTTTCCTAAAATATTTATCAACTATTCGTGGAGGTTTGTTTCTAACAATCCACAAGGTAATAATCGAGAATATATAAGCAATCACAAATCCAAGCATCGGTGCAAAGAAAATGAATAAAATAACCTTAGTAAATCCTAACATTATGAGAGATTCAAATCCTTGTTTCATTACTGCGGCTCCACCCATTCCACCAATAATCGCATGTGAAATGCTGATCGGTAAACCTCTATGTGTTGCGATAGATGAAACAACAATTGCGCCAACAAGTCCGGAGAAAATAACTTTATAATCTATTATTTTGCCATCGATCAAACCCGCACCGATAGTTTTAGCAACATCAGTTCCAAAAACAAATGCAGCGACAAAATTAAAAAATGCCGCCCATAAGACAGCGTGAAATGGTTTAAGAACTCTTGTAGAAACAACTGTCGCAATTGAATTCGCAGCATCGTTCATTCCATTATAGAAATCGAATACAAGTGCAAGAAAGATAATAAAGAGGGGAAAAAATAATTCCATTAGCTGTTCTTTATAAATATTGAAATGATAACGTTAGCGGTTGATTGACATTTGTCTGATGCATTCTCGAGCATATCCAAAATTTCTTTTTTCTTAATAAGAGTTATAGCATCCATTTCTTTTGCGAAGAGATTTTTCATCGCATTGCGGTAAATGTGATCGGCTTCGGTTTCGAGATCTTTTACTGCCTCACATTCGTTGAAGTGATCTCCCTTACGAAGATCCTGAATAGCCCTGCCGAGTTCTTTTAATTGCTGCACAACGATCGCTGTAAGTTTATCAGCGTCTTCAATTTTTTTGGTAAGATTGTAAGTCTCAACTCGCGATACTGCGCCCACTAAAATATCTCCGATGCCGTCAAGTTTTTTTATCAGATTAAAAATATCTTCTCGGTCAAATGGAGTGATAAAAGTTTTATTCAGCCGTTTCGTAACTTTAGATGTTATCTCATCGCATCTTTTTTCAATTGGTTTTAATTTTAGGTATAAATCTGGATCGTAGCTTGATGCAGTGAAAAAATCGTGAGTTGATTTAGCAATATCTTCAAGATGTTTTACCATCTCATTGAAGTTTTCAAAGTACTTCTCTTCTTTAGGCATTAGTTTCTTAAACATTTTGATTCCCTTAATTCATAAATTGTTGGAGTCGAACTTAGCAAATAAACCTGAAGAAATGAAAGAGAAAGATTTAAAATTATTGCAATAAAAACCTTCGTTTTTTCAAAAATATTGAGCTTTTCTAACCATTTGAGCTAAAATTATTCTGATTGTATTCTATGCATTGTTTTCCTAAACTTGACCAATTTTTAGGTGAGTTATGAAATTATTGAAGATGAAACTTCACACTCAAATTGTGCTTGCATTGTTACTCGGTGCAGTCTTCGGTGCAATCTTTCACATCGATAAGAATCTTCTTGAAATATCTTACATTGAAAATGGAATTCAAAAATCTGAACAGATGCAGAACTGGAATTCATTCGCTTTTATTTCGGATAAAACAAGTTCATTTTCTGGGAAAGATCAATTACTGATAATTCAAAAGTTCAAATCGTTTTCTTCGGAAGAACGAAAATTAATCAAGCTGAATATTGATGAAAGAATATTTGAAAATGTGAAGTCTGTAGAGAAAGTTAAAACAATTGCAATCTACATTAAACCGATAGGTGATATTTTTATTCGACTATTGAACATGATTGCAATTCCATTAGTCCTTGCTTCGCTAATTGTCGGTGCTGCAAGTCTTGGTGATATTAAAAGACTTGCTCGCATCGGCGGAAAAACTATTTCGATATATTTAGTGACAACCGCATTTGCTATTTCGGTTGGATTAGTTCTTGCCAATCTTGTTCAGCCCGGAACAAGAATGCCCGAAAGCACTAAGCAGGAATTATTAGCTACTTATCAAACTGATGCAAGTAAAAGAATCCAAACCGAAGTCGATGTCGATGTGATGACTCAAATTGTAAATCTCGTTCCCCGCAATCCAATTAAAGCAATGGCTGATGCAGAAATGCTTCAAATTGTTTTCTTCGCTGTGTTTGCTGGGGTTGCATTGACTTTTGTTCGTAAAGAAAAACAACAGGCGGTGGTTAATTTCTTTGACGGATTGAGCGATACGATGATAAAGTTGGTAGACTTAATTATGAAAATCGCTCCATACGGAGTTTTCGCACTCATCGCGGCAACAGTTGGAGAGTTCGGTTTTGAAATTCTTCAAACGCTTATTTGGTACTCGCTTACAGTTTTAATAGGATTGTTTATTCACACAGTTTTTGTTTACGGCGGGATGCTAAAACTTTTCAGCAGAATGAAAATCAGAACATTCTTCAAAGGAATGAGGCGCGCCCAGACAATTGCATTCAGTACAAGTTCGAGTGCCGCAACACTACCAGTAAACATGGAATGCTGTGAGGAAAATCTTGGTGTCTCAAAAGGAATTACGAGCTTTACTCTTCCGCTTGGTGCAACGATAAATATGGATGGAACTGCACTCTATCAAGGAGTTGCGGCTGTTTTTATTGCCCAAGTCTACGGAATGGATCTAAGTTTATTTGAACAATTAATGATAGTATTAACTGCTGTACTTGCATCAATTGGAACTGCACCTGTGCCAGGTGTGGGCATAATTATGCTAATCATTGTATTAAAAGCTGTTCACGTACCTGAAGAAGGAATTGCTTTGGTATTGGGAGTCGATAGAATTCTCGATATGTGCAGAACTGTTACAAACATAACAGGCGATGCAGCAGTCAGCGTTGTAATTGCTCAATCAGAAGGGGAATTGAAGAAGCCCGATTTGAGTGAAGCTTAGTTTATTTTGCCGTCACCGAGCGTTCGGTGACGGCAATTGATTCAACTAAATAAAATTCACAAAAAAGACAAATTCACCCTTTTTATTGATGAACCCCTTTTTTGTTTTTTTGTTCTTGTCATCGAATTTTTCAGCATAAGCAAGGCCGGAATAAAATGGTTCCAATACTGAGAATTCAAATTTAATTACAGTATTACCTTTTGTGTCGAGCATCCCCCTTTTCCCATCTTTCATTGCGATTGCCAATCCTTCCTGAAATCCAGAGAAAAAAGTCACATTTTCTTTATACTTATTGGTATATGGAAATTCTTTTACTGATTTGCCATTCAGATCAATTATCTGAAAGAATTGCTGGTTCTTTGAGTCGTTTAATGATACAACAGCAAATCCATCTTTGAATTGAAAAGTATGATTATATTTTGGCTCACTAATTATTTTACCTTCTTTATCAATTATACCACGTTTGTAATCCGAACCGATAAAAAACGTTCTTTCTCCTGAAAACGGTTCTGGACATTCTTTGAACTTTGGCTCGATAATATATTTTCCGGATGCGTCAATAAGCCCCCAGCGATTATCTTTCTGAACAAAGGCAACATTCTCACAAAAATCTGTCGCAGCATCAAACATCGGTTCAATAACGACTTCTCCTTTTTTGTTCATAAATCCATTTTGAAATTCTTTTTGAAATCTCATTAATCCGTTTTTAAACTTGCCACCGTCGTGCCAACCGATTTCTTCAGCAATAATTTTACCTTCAGTATTGATAAGAGAGAAAACTCGGCTATCTTGGATTATTGCTGCAATACCGTCTGAAAAATTAAAAGCATGTGTGAATTTGTATGGAATTACAAGTTTACCTTGCTTATCTATATAACCGCATTTCTCAGTTTCCGTATCAAGGACGACAAGCATTCCTTCGTCGAAATACGGCAACGCGCCCCATTCTTCTATGTAAACTGCAAACTTCGGTTCGATAGCAATTTTCCCATTCACATCAAGAAAACCCCAATCATCACGAAGTTGAATCGGAGCCAAGCCTTCCTTAAAAAAGCCAATTTGCTTACACTCGATTGTTGGCTGCGCAATTGATAGATTACTAAAAAGACAAGCCCAAAGCATGGGCATCAAAAAGCGGACTCTCATTTTTTCCTCCCTTTTATCTTTAGTAGATGAAGTCCAATTCTTCATCAAAATAGTTGTTTAATGGATTTTTAGTAAAATGACCTTTACAATTCTATCGTAAAATACGATGGATTAATTTGAATTACAACAGAGGCTGTCTTAAAATGTTCTCTCGATACTCGATTTCTAAGAAATAGAGAACATTGGATTTTTTTTGCCGTCACCGAGCGTTCGGTGACAGCAGTATGCGTGACCAGACCTTGAAGGTTACAAAAACTTAATCCGAGGAACCTTCAAGGTCTATTAATAACTGAAATCACTTTAGATAAATTAGTTTCTTTATTGAATTGAATCCTTCTGTATCGAGTCTGTAGAAATAAACACCTGATTGTAAATTGTATTTTGCTGCATCAAAGTAAACTTCATGCCTGCCATTGTTCTTGAACTCATTAACCAACTCAGCGATTTCTTCACCAAGCATATCATATACTTTCAACGAGACATGACCATTAACTTTTAGCTGATAACTAATAACCGTTCCCGGATTAAACGGATTCGGATAATTCTGTTCAAGTCTAAAATCGTTTACAAGAAGTTCGTCATCAACAGAAATTGTGTTTACAACAATGGTTTTATTTGCAGCAAAATTCCACTGATCTCCATTGCTCCCACCAGTGAAATTTACTGAATTGCCATTCGCGAATAGTGTAACATTTCCAGCAATTGATGGCGCTGTATATTCAAATTGAAAGGTTACCGATCCAGATACAGGCGCTTTAGGTGATGTATGCGTTAATTCGCCTCCCGATGATCGAAGTCCAGAACCTGTAATTACACCCAATGAGCCGGAGCTTGCAGCTATGTTTGTACCGGCACGAACCAAAGGTCCACCAGAAATAGTCAATGTGTAAGTTGCTTTTTGCCCAATAATAAGAGAGGAGGGTCCGTCAATTATGACATTTACTGCAGTAGTTGGTGAACTTCCGTGGCAGTTGCATCCATCTGTAGTGGTTTTTTTTGTTTGCCCTGTAATTCCGGAACTAAAGGCGTATAAAAAAAATGAAGAAATAGCAATGAAGAAAATAGAAAATCTTGTTAGGAATATTTTATTTCTTTTGATAAAGCTCATAATCTTTCCTTTTACAATATAGTTGTGGTTTAAATTAATTTTGAGAACTTGAACTATTAAACAACGAACCATCCAAAAAAATTCACAAGGTTGGAAGTGGGGAGTATTTAGTGCTGTCACCAACCGGTCGGTGACGGCAGATGAAGTTCCAGATTAGAGTTTTCGAATCTTTTTAAGTTTTTCAGCAAGTTCAGCAATTTCGTAGCTGGAAAGATCAAGTTGTTCTAATTTCTGATTAGGAATTTCTTCTGGGAAAAATTCTTTCAGTGCCGTCAGTTCTGTTTTTGACAAAGTGATGGAGTTAAAAATGTAATCCTCAAAAGCTTCCCAAGCTAAAGGCGCCACTCTATTCACCATCTCACCCATAGCTTTAGCATAGACTCTGATTTCATATTGAGCATGATCGTCTATTCGAAGTCTTAGGAAGTGGAAAAGATTATGGAGATCAATTTTCCAGTACCACTGAGTATAAAGCGAGAGCGGCAGATTTATACGTGCAAGCTCACGCGAGACGTTGCTTTCGAGCATTTCATTGTATCCATTAAAGGAAGATTTTTGTTCTTCCATAAGTAAATTCAAAACCTTCTGACGAATTTCCAATGGGATTTCTTCTTCACTTCTCCCTTGACGATTAGTTGTGCTCTGCGGTTTGATGTCTTTTTTTTCCGGTAAATAAAATTCTTCCGGCATAATTGAGTATCGGCCGGAATATTCATTAACATTTGCAGTACGGTGGCGTATCCATTGTCTTGCAACGAATATCGGAAGCTTCACATGAAATTTTAATTCTACCATTTCGAAAGGAGTTGTATGATGATGCCGCATCAAGTATCGAATTAAAGTTCTATCTTCGCGGATAGTCTTAGTTCCTTTACCGTAACTAACTCTTGCAGCTTGGACTATCGATTCATCGCTTCCCATGTAATCTATTAAACGAACAAAACCATGGTTAAGACATTTATATTCTTTTTCTAAAATTTCTTCCGCTGCCGAAACAATAACTCTTGGCATAATTTTTATTTAATTGTAACCATTCTCTTATATGAATTGCTGGTCAATTTAACATTTTTAGTGAAATGAAAAAAATGCCGACCATTTTTCTACTATCACAACAGATTGAATCTCTAACAAACAACTACTTTTTTCTTCCAAGAAACCTAACGACCGAAGCTTTACCTTGATGAAGTATTCCTTCGTTCAGAATCGTCTCCACCTCGTCCAATTGAATAATTTCAAAATCATTAAAGTCGTTTTTTAATTCTTCAACCGTGTAGAGTAAATCGATATTTTTAGGACCGCCGCTTTCAAATTGAAGCTGACGTGGCGAGTAAGCTTCAAGCAGGAAAATTCCATTCGATTTCAAAGAGGATTTTACATTTTGATGAAGTTTTTTTCGGCTGAAAGAATCAAGATGAAAATAAATCGATATAGTCGTTCCCCAGAAATCGTTTTTGAATTCGTATTCATTTATGTTGCTTAAAATCGTTTTTAGTGTGACATTATTTTCCTCAGCTAGTAGTCTTACTTTTGCAAGAGCTTTCTCGGAAAAATCGAGTGAGGTTACATCGAACTGTTCTGATGCAAGATAAACTCCATTTCTTCCCTCGCCGTCTCCTAAGAGTAGTATTGGATTTTGAAAGTGAGCTGGATTATTCTCATAGGTTGACTTTAAAAATTGATTTGGCTCCTTTCCGTAAACATATTCTTCGGAAGAAAATCTCTCATCCCACATTTCTTTTCCCGGTGAATTTTCTTTACCCATATTAAAAATGTACTGCCAAACCGAAAATAAAGTTTATTCCATCTACGTTTATCCGCGAATAAAATTCATTGTTCAATACACGAATCCGGTCACCGTTTATAGTTGTTTCAGTTGGAGAGTATTTGCTCTTCACTTCGAAGTCAGGATCTCTGAACTTCATATCAAATCTTATTGAGACAAAATCATAAACAAAATACTCGGCACCTGCTGTAACATGAAATCCGAAAGTGATTTTTTTCTCAACCGGTGAAACAGAAATCTCTCCGATTTTTCTTACGTGTTTACCAATGTAAGCACCGAATCCCCCTCCCATTACCATTCTAAACGAATTTCCGCTGAACGGGAAAACATAATATCCTGTAAATTCTATAGGAATTAATTCATAGCCATCTGTGATGTTCATTGTTCGCACTAGATCATTACGTAAAACTCGCATTGGGAAATCAGTTTTTAATTTTGAAAGATATTCGGCGCCTACTCCGGCTAATATTGTTTGGTTGTAAAGATTTATTCTGTATTCAAAAGAGTAGCTCCAAATTTTATCAAATCTGTAATGGGAGTTTCGTACAATTGGATCGGATGATTGCGGATTTAAAAACATTTTTGAAGTTGTAATGTAATTCACCGAACCGCTGAAGCTGTGGCGATAGCCATGCGGCTGCCCGAATACATGAGCGGTTAAAGAAGTAAAAATTATAATTATGTAGAAAATCTTTCTCATAAAAAAAGGCTGTTATAGTTTAACAGCCTTGATAAGTAAATAAAAATTTTGATCAAAAACTATCTATAATATTTGTACCGATAGTCTTCAATGTTAGATGTCTTTTTCAGCTCGTTCAGCCAATTATTAAATAATTGCGATCTTTTTTCCTGAAAGATCTGATTTCGTAAAATATTTTTTTGAACACTGTAGGCAGTTGTGTCAAAATCCGACTTCGAAACCAATTGAATTAAATAGTAACCGCGGTTTCCTTTAATTGGTTGAGATAGTTGTTGATTCGGTTTCATAGTGAAAGCTGTATAATTGAAATTAAAATCTCTTCCAACGCCTCCGCCGACAAATTGCCCGTAATTAAATGATCCGGTTTGAGTTGTGAGCAGACTTGGATCTACCGAAGTTAAATAATCCAAACTTTCTCCAGAAGGAATTTTCTTTTTCATTTCTTCGGCTTTCTTTTTCATCATTTCCATTTTCTTTTCACGCAACACGGTTGGTTTTATTCCATCCTTAACTTCTTCAAATGTTTTTACTCCGGAGTTAATAACTTCCGAAACTTTCACAACAACATAGCCATTCTGAATTCTAAAAACGTCACTGACATCCCCGAGATTGTTTTCAAAAGCGAATTTGACAATAGCTTTGTGCATTCCGATTCCGGGAACGAATTCTGTTTTATCATTAAATGGGGTTGTCTCTTGGACGGGATATTTCATTAATTCAGCTTCTTTGTCGAAATCACTTCCTTTGTCTATGATATACGCAAAATCAGTCGCCGCATTATAAATTTCTTCGCGGGTTTGTGCGGAGACTTTTACCGGATTGTTTAACTCGGCAGCAATTACAACTCTTTTACTTTTGTCGAACACTTTTATTATGTGGAAGCCATAGTTTGTTTTAACTGGCCCAACTAATTCACCGATCCTCGCGCCGTATGCAGCTTTTTCAAATTCCGGAACCATCATCCCTTTTCCAAACCATCCTAAATCGCCCCCCTGTGCTGCAGACACTGGATCTTGTGAATAATCTTTTGCGGTTTTAGAAAAGTCAGCTCCACTTCGCAGATCGGCAAGAATTTCATTAATTTTCTTTAACGCTAAAGAAGTGTCGACGCCAAAATTTATCAATACGTGAGAAGCTAAAACATACTCATCTTGAGCGGTGCTGTCTCTCACAATTTTGAAAACAGAATATCCATCATACGTTGGAGCTGGGCCCACGACATTGCCAGCTTTTCCCGAATACAAAACCTTTTCACCTTCTTTTGGAAGTGAACCATGGGGAAATGCTTTTTCCTGGTAAGGTTTTGTTGAATAAATTTTTACAATACTGGCAAAGTCAGTATCACGTTTTGCTTCCTCGGCAATTGATTTCAATCCTTTAAAAACTGATTCGCTGTCAGATTTTGTTGCGACCTCTCTGAACATTACGTGTTTCAATTTTCTCTGCGCTTCAATTTTATAGAGGTCGAGATTTTTGTTGTAATAATTTTTTAATTCTTCATCTGTAACTTTAACTTGGTCATCCGGGATTGTATTTGGATCGAATAGAACAAACTTTGCATCTGCTGAAAGACTTTGTTCCTTAAATTTTCTCTTAATATCGTTTTCGGGAATTACTATCGAAGCTTGAATAAAACTCTGCAATTTTTCCTGTAGCTGCTGTTGTTTCACTGCATCTTCGGCCTGAACGAGAGCTTCTTTATTTCTTGGATCCATGAGTGCTTGTTCATAAATAGAACGGTTGAAATTGCCAAGTGAATCAATGAAATTTCGTTTTAAGAATTCAGGAGGATCTTCTCCCAAAATGATATCGCGAATTTCATCATCTGTAACATTAATTCCCCACTTTTCGATTTGCTGTTCGATTAAGATTTGGGTTACATACGCATCCCAAACCTGCTGTCGGAAAGTTTCGAACTGATCATCTTCAATATCTTGACCGCTCTGTGCTTTTTGGTTTTCGCGTGCGCGTTCAACAAGTTGATTGAATTCCAAGTAAGTAATTTCCTTGCCATTAATTTCTCCAATAACAGGATTTTGTCTTCCAGTATCGAGTCCGAGATATCCCATTCCCCAATCGAAAATAATCGTAATCAAAAATACAACTACTAATCCAATTAGAATGACAGGCATATTATCCCGCATTTTGGTCATAATTGCCATGCTTTAGTTCTCCTATTAATCAATAAACGTTAAAAAAAGCTAACAAATATAGGGTGATAGAGTTATAAAATCAATTTCGCTCTTTGGTTTTTATTGAAGAATTTATGATAAAAACATAAGTTGAAACAAAATCGAGATAGAATAATTTTTAATTGCTTTCTTTTATAAATGGTAAATATTAACCTAAAATCAAGCATTTTTATTACAATTTTAACTGCACTGTTATTTTTTCCGATCTATGTCTCTGCACAAGAATATTTAATTGAAAATCTCACCTGGCTCACTGGTTCCTGGAAATCTCAAACAGAACCCCAATCGGTTGAAGAATTTTGGATTGAACCACGAAATGGAATTATGCTTGGAGTCAATAGAACTATTTCAAAATCCGGCAAAGTATTTTTTGAATATTTGAGAATTGTTGAAAGGGATAAGAAACTTTTTTATATCGCAAGTCCTGGAGGAAAAAAAGAAACTGAATTCGAAATGGTCGAAATAAAAAACGGAGAAGTGATTTTCGAAAATCCAGAACACGATTTTCCGCAAGTGATAAAATATAAACTCGATAAATCTAAAGTTCTTATTGCGGAGGTGACAGGAATATTAAATGGAAAAACGAATTCACTCACATGGAAATTTGAACGTGAAAAAAAATAGAGAAAAACTTTGAAAAATAATCCACGAAAAGAATTAATAATAAAGTCCGCGAGGGAGAGGTTTGCAAGATACGGATTCAAAAAAACTTCGATGAATGATATTGCTGGCGATTTAAGAATGGGCAAAGCGACCCTCTATCATTATTACAAAACCAAAGAAGAAGTGTTCAATGCTGTGATCAAGTTTGAATTGAATGAGTTTTCAAAAGAACTTTTACAGCTTGAGAAGAACAAAGATCAAACTTTAAACGAAAAACTTATCGAATATTTGCATATTCGTCAAAAAACTTTTGATGACGGAAGCAACTTGACTCAAATTCAAATTGATGCCGTTGGATTGATGCACTTGCTTGATGAGAAGTCGCCTTATTTCAGTCTGATCGAATCAGAAGAAAAATTTCTATTCAATTTGTTAAAAGATCACTTTAAAAAGGAAAAGTACTTAGAAGAAGAAACTAAACCTCTTGCCCAAATGATAGCGCGGTTTGCACGCGGATTAATTTTAATGTCGAAAGTCGATTCAAAGAAACCAGCAAATGAAATTTCAATCGAGAATGAGTGGAAAGTGTTTGTTGATAAAATAATTCTTGGGATTTAATTTTTAAAATTGTTCAACTTCAATCCCCTTATCTAAATTATTTTAGAAACTCTACATCTCTTTCTCAGCAGTAAGCTTTTTACCCTTCACGAATATACCAGTTTTTTTCTGATCCTTAGTTATATAAACAACCCCATCTTCATCATGTGGTTTGCCATATACAGAGTGAATGGATTTGAGCCCGCCGAAAATCTTTCTTGCATCGCACAAATAAACTAGGTCGCCGACTTCTGCGGACATTTTTTTCATATCGCTCTTTGAACAATTGACCGTATCATCATCTTCATCATCTTTAATTTTCCATTGGACTTTAATGACCTTTCCTTCCTTCTCATTTACCTTTCCCCCCTTGAAGAATTCTTTAGCTTTTTCAATTGACCAAATAGTTAATCCTTCCGTCTTTTCGTTTTCATCATATTTTATATAATAAGTCGATGCAAGAGCGACTAATGCAATTAAAGTCAGACTTAAGATTAACAGAACAGCTAAACTGGCGGCATTAAAAATTATTGCACTGAAGATAATTGCGATAATAAACGTAACAACGACCATTATTCCGCGGTCGTTTTTCTTATCGCGTAATTTCTTTATTAATCGTCTTTGTTGCTTTGTAGTAAAAGCAACCACAACTCCAATTGCCACACACACGAAAGTATTATATAACGCTCCAATATAGATATAGGGATGCTTTGGATCCATCGGTGTACCATGATCAAAGATTGCGATCAACGGATTTGGATAATATGCACCAAGCATCATCATTGCAACGCCTGCAATAAATGTTGTGATCACTGCCGCAGGTGTGAATCTTTTCCAAAGAACTCCGAAAAATATTGCTACAACAAGCGGCGGTGTAAGAGTTGAATGAAAGTATCCATGAGCTTCATAGACCGTAGGGAATTGACTAAAAGGAATTACAGCCAATACACCAACAGAAGTAAACACTATCGAGGCAATTCTTGCGGCAAACAATTCTCGTTTGTCTTCCTTCTTAAAGGATGAAGACTGCTTTTTCAACCATTTCTTTACAGGGCGATGAATATCATTTATATAGATAGCCGCAATTGCATTTATCAAAGTATCGACCGTTGACATTAAAGCTGCAGTTAGCGCTGCCATTATAAATCCAAACACTCCAGGCTGAGCGATAACATTTGCAACTACAACAAAAATTTGATCAGGATGAGTGTTCGGGCTTACAACATCAGGGCTTGTAATCGAAATTGCTTTACCAATCCAGCCGGCATTTCCGACAACTATCGCAGAGAGCGGAAGCATAAAAAGTATATTAAATGCAGCGGCTTTTCGTCCCTCGTCAACGCTTTTTGTTGACATGAAACGCATCACTAGCCCCATGTTCATAAATAAAAATCCAATGGAGCCAGCAACTCCATCCTGCCAAAAGATTCCGACGAAATTAAAATCTGGTGGCGTGTTAAACTTTGCAAGTGGTAATTTCCATTCGGTTGGGAGAACACTCCAGAAAACTTGAAATCCACCGACATAGTCTATGCCCAAAAGAAAAACGAACATACCTGCAAAAATCAGAATGAAACCTTGGAGAAGATCAGTGAAGATAACTGCAGTTTGACCGCCGAATGTTATGTAGGCGCCTGTAATAAATGCGATAACGATGATCAGTCCCATCAATGTAACATCGAATTGAAAAATTCCAAAATCAAAACTCGGTGGAAGAAGCGGAAGAATCGCTTTGCCCATTGTTAGAAATCCAATTCCGACGTATCCGACCATGTAAAGTAGCAGCAGAAGTGTCGCTAAAAATCTTGCGGATGGACTGAAACGTTTTTCAAAATATTCCGGGATAGATCTGATTTTTGTATAGACTAAAATCGGAAGCCAGCCAAACATGAAGAATGGAACGAAGAACCAATCATTCATATACGCCATTGTCGAAGAGATACCGTGTTCGAATCCCTTTGCTGAATATTTTATAAAGCTATGGCTGCCGACACCTGTTGCTACAATTGACATCGCAATAAGCCACCAAGCAAATCTTCTCCCGCCAAAAAAGAAATCGGTTGTAGTACGATTGTAACGTCCGAAATAACTTCCGAACAACATAATGGCAATAAAATAAACTGCCATTACAATCCAATCTATTCCAGTTCCAATGCTGTGAATGTTATTCATAAATCACCAATATAATCCTGCAAAAATTAAAAGTGCGTGTAGTATCATAAAATAAAAGAAACCAAATATTAAAAGTCTAAAATAGTATCGATGATTTTTTTTCTTCAAGGTCATCGATCCGGCTTTGTGAGTTATAAGCAGACCAATTACGAAAAATATTCCGCCTACCAAATACATGTAGAAATAAGAAATCCAAATTTCCAGAACTGCTGTCATAAAACGCTGCTTTCTTTTATTTCATATTGAAATATTAATTATAGGTACAAAGCTAAAACAATCAATAGAAAATGAATTGCCATCATGTAGAAAAACCCAAAAACCAAATAGCGCATCCATTTCTCATGAAGTTTATTTTTCAAATTTAGAGCTTTGCTTCTAACTAAAATATATAAACCAAAGCCGAAGAACGCGCCCCCGATTCCATATAGATAAAGAAATGGAAGCCAAGAGTTAAAAAAATCCATCTTTCTTTTATTTTCTCCTTTATGAAAAACTACTTAGTATGAATCCTGCATTAATAAATAGTTCGAAGGATTCATATAAATAAATATTATTTAGTTTAGACGAGCAGTATTTGAAAAAACAAACCTGTCAATACCAGTTATTACAAATATTATAAATGATGACTTGTATTTCAAGCGATTAAATCTCTAAATTTGTTATAAAAGAAAAACCTTAGAATTATTAAGTAAAATGAACAATAAAATTGAACTACTTGAAAATACGATTCGAAATTATGGCCGAGTTATTATTGGATTCTCGGCAGGCGTGGATTCCACTCTGATTGCGTTTGCTGCAAATAAAGTTCTTGGCAAGGAAGCATTAATCGTTCTTGCTCGCACAGAAACTATTATCAACGAAGACGTTGAACTTGCACGTAGTTTAGCAGAGAAATATAAATTCAATTATGAAGAAATCGAATACAATGAATTAGAAATCGAAAATTATGCTGCTAACCCGATAAACCGATGCTACTACTGCAAATCGGAATTATATAATCGTTTGCTCGCTATTGCCGAGAAACGAAATATTCCTTTTGTGCTAGATGGAGCAAATGCTGATGATCTTGGCGATTATCGACCGGGAAGAATAGCAGCGGAAGAGAATAAAATTCGTTCTCCATTAATAGAGTGTGGATTCACAAAACAAGATGTAAGAGATGCAGCTGAATTTTATGGGATTCCAAATCACGATAAGCCATCGGCTCCGTGTTTATCATCACGAATCCCCTATGGGACTTTCATCGATGCCAAGTCGCTTAGCATGATTGCACAAGCTGAAAAGTTTATTCGAAATTTTGGATTTAAAAACGTCCGTGTTCGGCATTATGATAATTCAGCAAAAATTGAAGTTGACAACTTCGATGTTGAAAGACTAAAATCATTCTACGATGAGATTGAAGATGAATTTAAAAACATCGGCTATGAAAATATTGAAATTGATGACGAAGGATTTAAATCCGGAAAACTGAACCATGCAATAAAAGAACAAATCGAAAATGCCTGATCAAAAAACAAAAAGAATACTAGAAAAGTTGATCGAGAAAAAACTCTCTATTGACGAAGCTGAAAAATCACTAAATGAAACCCGCTCTTCGATTTCGACCTCCTTCGCGAATATTGATATTGAACGCGAGCACAGAACATTTATTCCTGAAATTATTTACTGCGAGAATAAATCTCTTGAACAAATTATAGAGCTTGCAAAAAAAATCTATTCAAAGAAAAAATTAGTAATTGGCACTCGCTGCCATATAAAACACTTCAAAGAATTAAAGAAAATTTTTCCGAAGGGAGTTTATTCCAACGAGGGGCGTTCATTCAGGATTGGAAAACCATTTCCAAAAATCAAAAAATACAAAATCGGATTAATCACTGCAGG
Source organism: Ignavibacteria bacterium (assembly GCA_016873845.1). Classification (NCBI taxonomy): domain Bacteria; kingdom Pseudomonadati; phylum Ignavibacteriota; class Ignavibacteria; species Ignavibacteria bacterium. The sequence continues at coordinate 15,145 of VGVX01000020.1, read as the reverse complement.
TACAACTGACATAGCAGCATGTGAAGAAGCCGGATTGGTGCTGAAAAGTTTGGGCGCAGACATTGAAAGAATCTATGATGTTGGAGTAGCTGGAATTCATAGACTCTTTTCGAAAGATAATAAAATTAAAGAGTGCGATATTTTGATTGTTGCTGCCGGAATGGAGGGAGCTTTACCGAGTGTTGTTTCTGGTTTATATCATCAGCCATTAATCGCAATTCCAACAAGCATTGGTTATGGAACTGCAATGAATGGATTTACGGCATTATTTGCAATGCTTACAAGCTGCTCGCCCGGAGTTACAGTCGTGAATATTAATAATGGAGTTGGCGCGGCTGCTGCTGCGTTTAAGATTTTGAAATTGCTTGAGACTAAATCCAGCTGACCGATTTTTTTTGATTATTTTGAATCATAATATTCTTAAAAATCCGTGTTCCTATTTTCTTTTCTTCATAGTTTCATAATCAAAAAATTTTTTTTACTTTATTCTTAAATCCAGTAAAACATGAAAATAGCATTCGTTACTACTGAAGCAGTTCCATTCGCAAAAGCAGGCGGATTAGCAGACGTTGCCGGCTCGCTTCCAAAAGCATTACAAATGCTCAATTGCGATGTGAAAGTATTCATGCCGAAGTATCCAACAATTGATGAATGGAGGTTTGAACTACATTATTGCTGGGAAATTGGCGAGTTGCCGATTCGGGTTGGTGGAGTCACTTACTCCGTTCATGTCTTCAAAGGATTTTTGCCTAATTCTAAAGTTGAGATTTATTTTATTGATTGTCCGCATTATTTCAATCGACAGTTAATTTACACTAGCGATAAAGACGAAGATGAGCGGTTCATTCTTTTCTCAAAAGCAGTAATTGAAAATTGCCAGCGGTTAAGATGGACTCCGGATGTTTTTCACTGCAACGATTGGCCAACCGGACTTCTCCCAATTTATATAAAAGATAATTACAATTGGGATATGATGTTCCGCCGCTCTGCAATCGTTTTCACTATCCACAATATCGAGTACCAAGGAATTTTTCAGCCGAATGTTTTGAGCAAAGCAGAACTTCAGCCAAATCTTTTCTATGCAGGAGGACCACTTGAATTTCATGGTAACGTTAGTCTCCTAAAAGCTGGTATAGTGTATGCGGACATTATTAATACTGTCAGTGAAACGTATGCCCGTGAGATATTGACTCATGAATATGGAGCCGGGCTGGAAAAAATTCTGAATACAAGAAAAAATGACTTCTTTGGAGTGTTGAACGGCGCAGATTATGATACTTGGGATCCTGAAACAGATAAGCACATTCCATTCAATTTCACAAAAAGAAAACTCTCTCCGAAACAGAAAAACAAAAAATCTTTACTCACTCAGCTTCATTTGCCTTTTGATAAAAATATTCCGCTGATAGGTCTGATCTCGCGATTAGCAAATCAAAAAGGATTTGACATTTTTGCCGATGCATCAAAAGAATTGATGAAACTGGATGCCCAGTGGGTAATTCTCGGTGCGGGAGAACCTCGTTATGAAAATCTTATCCGAAGCATGACTTATGCCTTTCCAAATAAAGTCGCAAGCTATCTAGGTTTTAATAATGAACTTGCACATTTGATAGAGGCCGGCGCTGATATGTTTTTAATGCCTTCAAGATACGAACCTTGTGGATTGAATCAAATTTACAGCTTAAAGTACGGGACGGTCCCAATCGTCAGAAAAACCGGCGGTTTGGCTGATACGGTGCAAGATTGGCATGAGTTTGAATATCTCGGTTTTGAGACTGGGACGGGTTTCGCTTTCAACGAGTATACAAGCAATGCCATTATCGCAACTGTCCAGAGAGCACTTGAAGTTTTCAAAGACCAAAAAACCTGGAAAAAGATCCAAAAAAATGGAATGAAAAGAGATTTCTCCTGGGATGCATCCGCTAAAAAGTATTACGATTTATATAAAATGGCAATTGATAAAAGAAAAGAAATTCAAAATTAATTTGGCTTAATAATTATCAAAGGAAAATTTTAATGAAAAAGTTCTTTCTAATAATGTTTGTTGCATTGCTTGCAGTTCAACTTCTCAGTGCTCAAATTAATTACCCCATAACAAAAAAAGTTGATCAATCTGATAACTATTACGGAACTATTGTCGAAGATCCATACCGCTGGCTCGAAGATGATAATTCGGAGGAGACGAAAGTCTGGGTTGAAGCTCAAAACAAAATCACATTCGATTATCTTGAAAAAATTCCTTTCAGAGAAAAGATAAAAGAAAGGCTCACAAAAATTTGGAACTACCCAAAATATTCTTCGCCCTTCAAAGAAGGAGATAATTATTACTTCTTTAAAAATGACGGGCTGCAAAATCAAAGTGTCCTCTATGTTCAGGAGGATTTGAATTCTGAGCCGAGAGTATTTCTCGATCCAAATAAATTTTCTGAGGATGGGACAGTCGCATTATCTCAATTAAGTTTTTCAAACGATGCAAAGTATGTTGTTTATGGTACGGCATCAGGCGGTTCGGATTGGAATGAACTTTTTGTAATGGAGACTGCAACTCAGAAGAAATTATCTGATCATATCAAATGGATTAAATTCTCTGGTGCGTCATGGTACAAAGATGGCTTTTTCTACAGCCGCTATGATGAGCCCGCAAGCGGCGAAGTGCTTACAAAGAAAAATGAATATCACAAAGTCTATTATCATGAAGTTGGAACTTATCAAAGCAGCGATGTACTTGTTTATGAAGTTCGAGAAAAGCCCAAAAGAAATTTTTATGCATCTGTAACTGAGGATGAACGTTATCTAATTCTCTACATGTCCGAAGGAGCTTCGGGAAATAATGCTTTTATGGTGAAAGATCTTTCCAAGGAAGGAAGTGAATTCATTCCGGTTGTAACTGATTTTGTTTACAGGTACAGCATAATCGATAATGTCGATGATAAGCTCCTCATTCTAACTAATCACAAATCACCACGAAAGAAAATAATTTTAGCCGATCCAAATAATTTCTCTGAAGAAAATTGGATTGAAATTATTCCCGAACAAAAAGAAGTGCTTCAGTGGGGAACGATCATTGGGGGAAAATTAATTGTATCATATTTGAAAGATGCGAGCAGCCGAGCTTACGTTTATAGTCTAGATGGTAAATTCGAATATGAAATTGAGCTTCCAACTTTAGGAACACTTGGAGGATTCAGCGGGAAGAAAAATGAGACTACGGCATTTTATACTTTTACTTCGTTCACATTTCCCACGGTAATTTATCACTTTGATGTGCATTCAAGAAAATCGGCTCTATTCAGAACATCGGATATAGATTTTGATTTTGGAGATTACGAGACGAAACAAGTTTATTATTCGAGCAAAGACGGCACGAGAATACCCATGTTCATCGTTCATAAAAAAGGATTAAAGTTAGATGGAAATAATCCAACATTGCTTTATGCCTATGGCGGATTCAATGCGAGCATGCTTCCGTCGTTCAGTGTTTCGCGATTGATTTTTCTTGAAAATGGCGGAGTGTATGCAATGGCAAATCTTCGCGGCGGCGGTGAATATGGGGAAGAATGGCATAAAGCAGGAATGCTTTTGAACAAACAAAATGTCTTCGATGATTTTATTGCTGCGGCAGAATTTCTTATAAAAGAGAAATATACTTCAAATAAAAAACTTGCAATTTCTGGCGGTTCGAATGGCGGATTGCTAATTGGCGCTGTGATGAATCAAAGACCTGAATTATTTAAAGTTGCTCTTCCGGCAGTAGGAGTTATGGATATGCTTCGTTATCATAAATTTACAATCGGCTGGGCGTGGGCTGCTGAATATGGTTCGAGCGAGGATTCGGTTCATTTTAGAAATCTTTATTCTTATTCTCCTCTTCATAATTTAAGTGCCGGATTGAATTATCCTGCAACACTTGTAACTACTGCCGATCATGATGACAGAGTTGTGCCTGCACATTCATTCAAATATATTTCCACCCTACAGGAAAGATATAAAGGAACAAATCCCGTCCTTATTCGAATTGAAACTCGAGCTGGACATGGAGCAGGCAAACCGACTGCAAAACAAATTGATGAACAAACGGATATTTGGTCCTTTGTTTTTTACAATCTAAATATTAATCCCTAATGAAAGTGCTTTTTAAAATCTTCATAAGAATAAGATCCAATGAAATCTGATTCAATTCAAGAAAGCATTTTATTTTCGCTTGATGGAAAAAATCCTGAAGTTTTTCCGTTCTTACCATATTTGCTTCAGGATTTTTGGGAACTTGGCGGATCGCCATCATCAATCATTAATTTAATCAAGAAGAACTCTATTCACACAAAATTTCCTAAGCTCAAAGTGTTGGACTTGGGCTGCGGAAAAGGAGCCGTTTCTATTCAAATTGCAAAAAAGTTAAATACGGAGATTCTCGGAATTGATGCTATTCCAGAATTTATTGGTGAAGCAAATCGCAAAGCAAGAGAGTTTCAAGTCGAGAAATTTGTAAGCTTTCAAGTTGGAGATATTCGCGAATGTGTTTACACTTGCTTTGATTTTCACCTAATTCTGCTTTGTTCGATTGGCCCTGTGCTCGGTGATATTTGCAAGACTTTAGAAAAACTTTCTGAAAGTTTAGTACCGAACGGTTATGTGATTATTGAAGATGGACTTATCCCTAATGAAAGCGATTTCGTTCATCCGGCATATACGAAAGAAAGTGATTATTACGAGAAAATTCATTCAAGTAATTTTGTGATTGTCGATAAGGAAGAGTTCCCTCCAAGCAAAATGAAAGGCGAAAATGATGCAATGTACGCCTTAATTGAAAATCGTACTAAAGAACTCAAGCTTAAGTATCCGCATAAAGCAGATCTGTTTGACAGCTATCTCGAAAATCAGCGAGATGAAAATTATTACTTAGAACATAAAATAAAATGTGTAACGTTTTTATTTCAAAAAAAGGATTGATATGAAAATCCCGCTTTACCAAGTTGATGCGTTTACAAACAAAGTATTTAGCGGAAATCCTGCAGCAGTATGTCCACTTGAAAAATGGACTGACGATACAACTATGCAAAAAATTGCCGCAGAAAATAATTTATCTGAAACAGCCTTCTTTGTAAAGAAAGACAAAGACCTTTACGAACTGCGCTGGTTTACTCCGACGATGGAAGTTGACTTGTGTGGGCATGCAACTCTTGCGAGTGCATTTGTAATTTTTAATTTCATAAATAAAAATATTAGTTCAGTTAGTTTTGAAACTAAAAGTGGAAAATTGAAAGTTGAAAGAACTGCTGAACTTCTTTCCCTTGATTTTCCTGCAAGAGATCCAATTCCATATCAACCTGAGGAAAATATCAGTGCAGCGCTTGGTCTTGAGCCGATGGAAATACTAAGATCACGCGATTTGTTTGTAGTATACAAAAACGAATCACAGATTATTTCATTATCTCCAAATTTTGAATTATTAAAAACTTTCAAGGACTTTCTTGGGATAATTGTCACGGCGCCAGGAAATGGATACGACTTTTGTTCACGGTTCTTTGCTCCAAATGCGGGAATTCTTGAGGACCCGGTTACAGGTTCAGCACATTGTTCGCTCATTCCATATTGGTCAAAGCAGCTGAATAAAAATAAACTTCATGCGTTTCAGCTTTCTCAACGAAGGGGAGAACTTTTTTGTGAAAATCTCGGCGATCGCGTAAAGATATCAGGAAACGCAGTCCTTTATCTTGAAGGGGAAATTTTAATTTAACAGTTAGGAGAATGTTGGTTAAAATAATTCTATCACTTTGTGTTTATAACCTTCCAAATGTGTATCTTTGAAACCAAAAATTTTAGTGAACAATGAATAAAAAGTTTGTGATCTTTAATCTTATTTTCAACCGAACTCTTGTCGGGCTGACATTGATGTTGATTTATTTCAACTTATCGATTGCTCAGCAAAACACAACCATTGCAGGTGTTGTTACCGAAGTTATATCAGGACAGGCCGTAATAGGTACGAACGTGATTCTATATGAAGATTCAGTTTTCACCAAGCCCCCTTTTCGAGGAGCGGCAACAAATCGCTTTGGATTTTATTCCCTCCCAAATGTTCCAGCAGGAGAATATTTCCTTGTGGCAAGAAGTATCGGTTATAAAAGTTCAATTAAAAAAGTAAAAGCAGCCGGTGAAAATTCAATTAGAATTAATTTCGAAATTGCCGAAGAAGAAGTTGTACTTCCTGAAGTTGTTGTTCGCGAAAAGCGCGGTTCTGAAATTGCCCCTCCAATCAGTTCAATTGATGTTTCTCCAGAACTGCTTAAAACTCTCCCCTCGTTGACCGGCGAAGTGGATCTTTTTAGAACACTCCAACTCCTGCCCGGGATAAAAGTCGCGACAGAAATTTCAACCGGACTCTATGTTCGCGGCGGCTCGCCCGATCAGACATTAACTCTGCTTGATGGAGTTATTGTATATAATCCGGCACATATGGGAAATTTTGCAAGCACGTTTAATACTGAAGCTATAAATGATATTCGATTGATCAAAGGTGCGTTCCCTGCACAATATGGCGGGAGGCTTTCAAGTGTTCTCGATGTCAAGCTTCGAGAAGGAACCAAAGAGCAATTCACTGGAAAAATGGGAGTCGGATTAATTAATTCGAATCTCTTCGTCGAAGGACCTTTGACAGATAATTCAACTTTTATGTTTTCTGGCAGAAGAATGTATTACGATGTGCTTCAAGGTGCATTATACAAGGGAAGTATTCTTCCGAGATATAATTTCTTTGATGTGAATGGAAAAATATCTTTCAAAATAAACGAATCGCATTGGCTTTCCGTGAGTGGTTTAATGGGAGAAGACAGATTATATAATTCTCTTAATGCAAAAGATATCGGATACGATATAAATTGGGGAAATACAACCATGAGTTTGAATTGGACTCAAATCTCCAATCCAACTTTATTTTCGAACACATCACTGAGTTACACAAATTATGATTTTGACGTCTTGCTTGAAGATAAATCGGGTAGAGCTTCGGCAGCCGATTTCTTCGCATCTACAAAACTGCAAGACTTTTTATTCAAACGCGAAACAGAATTTTTTCCAATCGAAGAACATACAATTAGAATCGGTACTGAAATCACTTTGCATAGATTCAGGCTTGTATCGAGCGACTTTTTCCTAAGCGAAATTGAGCGCGGAAGCGGATCTGGAAACGATCAATTGTCACTTGAAGCCGTTGCGTACGCATCAGATGAATGGAAAATTATTCCTGAGCTTTCTACAAATATAGGTGCACGCCTTTACTATTTTAAAGAACGAAAAAAACTCTCTATTGAACCCCGAATCTCTTTGACGCTTGCACTGATGGAAAATGTGTTTTTTAAGGGAGCTTATGCGCGGGCACATCAATTCCTTCATCTTATTGTCCGTAATGATGTTTCGCTTCCAACTGATATTTGGTATCCTTCGAATGAGCGGATTGAGCCGGCACGTTCCGATCAATTCGTTGGTGGAATCGAATCATATCTTTTCAATGAAGTATATCTTTTCTCGATCGAAGGATATTATAAAAACATGCAAAATCTCTTAGAATATTCTTCTGCGGCAACTTTCTCAATTGATACAGAAGTTGAAGATCAGCTTGTTGTCGGAAAAGGTGAGGCATATGGAATTGAAATCTTTCTCCAAAAGCGTGCTGGTGATCTGAATGGATGGATTGGTTACACAATTTCTTGGACAAGACGATTGTTCGACGAACTCAATCGCGGGCAAATATTCTATCCGCGTTATGACCGGCGTCATGATGTATCGATCGTTCTCTCTTACAGTCTATTTAATCATTGGAACATCAGCGCAACTTGGACTTATGGAACAGGGCAGGCTTATACATTGCCGACAGGTCAATATTACTTCAATGAAATTGGTGGAACGAGCAATCAAAACATCCGATTTAATTACCTTGAAAGAAACGCTTTTCGTCTGCCGGCATATCACAAGCTAGATTTAAGTATATCGTACAAATTTAGATGGCTGAGCAGTTCTATGAATGCTACGTTTGGTTTATTCAATGTTTATAACAGGAAAAATCCGTTTGCTCAATATATATCTTTTGAGACGAATGAAGCTGGCGAGAAAATTCCAAAACTAAAACAGCTTACATTGTTCCCATTTATGCCGACTCTTTCAATTAACTTTACTTTTTAGGTGAAATGATGAAACTACTTAATTTATCGATTCTGCTTTTTACAATTATTATTTTTGGATGCGAAAAGATTGATGTGATTGAAACAAATCTGCCTTATGAAGAAAAAGTTGTTGTTCAAGGTCTTCTTGAAGGTTATCAAGTTTTTCAGGGAGTAACATTTACCAAGACACTTCCGCTTATTGAAACATTCACGATTGAAAAAGCAGAGCTTAAAGATGTTGTTTGTTACATAAAAGATGGAGTGCGTGTCATACCTCTGAAGTATTCTTCAAAGGGCGTGTATAAACCACTCATAAATTTACAGATCGAGGGAAATAAAGAATATGAACTCTTCGGAAAGTGGAAAGATAGAAATGTTTATGCTAAGACTTTTGTCCCGAGTAATCCAGGAGTCACTAATGTTTTTTTGATTGACGACGGAACAACGGCATACATTAAGGGAGAGGTGTTCAATAAGCCTGGGCAAGTTTATGGCGCAACCTGGGCGGTTTATGAAAATAATCTTCTAATAAAAGAGGCTGAAGAAATGTACGCATTATCGAAAGAAAGCGATAAAGAAAATGAAAAGCTCCAGCTTAGAACAATTACAATTCCGAGAGACATTATTAACACCTTTAAAGGAAAGCTTTATATCAGAGTTTACTCTTTTGACGAAAAATTTCGGGATTATTTCAAAACAAAAAAGTTCAATCAGCCGATTGAAGATACATTCACACAAGCAGGCGGAAACATCGAGTGGAACGTGTACGGTGACGGCATTGGTATGTTCCTTGGAATTGGTAGATCGCTGGTTTTAGCTAAATAAAAAAGTTTATGAAAATATACTACACAATGAAATATAAATATTTATTAATCGCATTTATTACACTTACAATTTTTACCTATGGATGTTTTAAAGATAATCCAATCGAAACCATCTCTGATATGGGAGATTCAGAGGAGCTGCTTGTCTATTTTGAAACACATGGCGATTTCATCAACTCAACGAAAGCACCCGCATTTGTTACAGCAGCTAATGTTAATTCTAATCTAAGCAAGTATTATATCATCGACATTCGTGAGTCATCTGATTTTTCAAAGGGGCATGTCGAAGGTGCAAAAAATGTTTTGATGAAAGACTTATTGGCGCACATTAAATCTATTGACACTTCGAAATTCGAAAAAATTGTGTTAGTAAGTGCGACAGGTCAATCAGCTGCATATTCTGCATCGCTGCTGCGGCTGGGAGGTTACGAAAAAGTTTATTCAATGCAGTGGGGAATGTCAGCATGGCACTTGGATTTTTCGAGTAAATGGTATAATTCAATTAGAAATGCAAAGTTTGTCGGAAGGTTTGATTTTTACAGCACACCGAAGCCAAATTTTTCATCAATGCCAAAGCTTGCAACAGGCAAAGTTCAGACACTCGATAAAATCGAATCTCGGATTAATATTTTACTCAATGAAGGTTTTTCAAAAGCTCTCGTGGATATAGATACAGTGATGAAGGATTATGATAAAACAAAAGAGATCATCGATTATTTCGTTGTGTGTTATGCGCCGGCTCGTCTTTATAACATAAGAGATAATGGGCATCCGCCTGGAACGGTACGTTATGAACAAAGGATAGATTTGAAATCGTCAACTTACTTGCAAACACTCCCGCCAAATAAGAAAATTGCTGTATATGATGACAACGGTGAAATTGCCGCATATTTGGTTGCTTATTTGAGAATGCTTGGCTACGATGCGAAGTCCATTTATCTTGGTGCAATGGGAATGTTCGGGAACGATCAACTCCTTTCCACCCGGATCATCAGATTGAAATCATCTGATATAATGAACTATACTTATGTAACAGGCGGATAAATCTTATGTGAGAATATATGAATAAGTGCGCCACGATTTTCTTCATAATAATTCTCACGTTGTTACCCAGTTGCTTTAGAGATAATCCTCTCGAACCGCTCCCCGAGATAAGTAACTCCGAATTAATGCTTGTTTATCTTGAGACTCACGGTAATTTTATAAATTCAACGAATTCTCCATCCTTAATCTCTCCTGAAGAAGTCAACATGAATTTAGAAAAATATCTTCTTCTCGACATACGCGAAAAAGTGGATTTCACAGCAGGGCATATCGCAAATGCTAAAAATATCGAAATGAAAAATCTGTTTGATTATATCAAATCTGTTGACACCTCTATTATTAAGAAAATTGTAATTATTAGTAATACAGGTCAGTCGTCCGGTTATGCGGCTTGTTTGCTCAGGCTCTATGGATATCAAAACGTATATTCAATGAATCTCGGAATGGGAATTTGGCACTCGGATTTTGTGAACAAGCTAATCGAAAGTTCAAAGAATGCAAGAAACATTGGGAGATTCACGCATCAATCGTTCCCTAAATTAAATTATGTCAGCCTGCCTGCTTTGATCACGGGTGAAAAAACGATCGATAAGATTTTAGAATCGAGAATTAAACTGTTGCTTGAACAAGGCTGGGATAACGCCTCTATCGATATCGATACGATAATGAACACATATAATACAGATAAAAAGACAATTGACTACTTTGTTATCTGTTACGGTTCATCTTCACTTTATCGGATGGGAGATTATGGCCATCCGCCAGGCGCAGTCTTATTCCAACCACGTTTGGATTTGAACAGTTCGGCGTATCTTCAAACAATTCCAAACGATCAAAAGGTTGCGGTTTATGACAGCGATGGACAGACTTCTGCCTATGTCGTTGCTTATTTACGATTGCTGGGATACGATGCCAAATCAATACTCGGTGGAGCAAGAAGTATGTCCGGCGAAATGTGTCAATGGAGGTGGTGGACTTGTTTCAAAACGAAGCAGTTTGATTATGTGACTGGGGGATGATGAATATAACTTACTCTTACATACCTTTAATTTAGATCGATCTTGTTCTTCTTGCTTGCTTTTTACCCCGACTTGGTATAAATTTAATCGTCAATCTTTGAGCACACTTAAAGAAAATATTGAAGTCGTTAGAGCCAAGATCAGTAAAGCTTCTGAAAAAGCTGGAATTAAGAGCGATGAAATAAAGATAATTGCTGTCTCAAAAACAATTCCCCCAGAGATTTTGAATCAAACCTTAGAACTTGGCATATCAGAATTTGGGGAAAATAAAGTTCAGGAATTCTTAGGCAAGTTCGAAAAAGTTGATTCTAAGGCAAAATTTCACATGATAGGACATTTGCAAACCAATAAAGTAAAGTATATTTTCGATAAAGTTTCGTCGATTCAAAGCATCGATAGTATCAAGCTCGCAAGTGAAATAAATAAGCGGGCTGAGACAAAATCTATAATCGTGAATGGATTGATTCAGATTCACACAGCTAAAGAAGAAACTAAATTCGGTTTGGACGAAAGCGAACTTGAGGATTTTATGAATAGCATTTCGGAATTTCAGAATATAAAATTCAGTGGATTAATGACCATTGGAACTTTCACCGAAGATGAAAAAGAAATCCGAAGATGTTTTACGGTGCTGCGTGAGTTAAAGGAAAAGAATTCTTCCTTCAAAACTGAAAATTGTGATTTGAAAGAACTTTCAATGGGAATGACATCCGACTATGAAATTGCAATAGAAGAAGGTGCAACAATACTAAGAATCGGTACAGCGATATTCGGCAGCAGAAGGAGAGTGAATTAGTAATTGAAAATTGATAATTGAAAATTAATAATTGATATTTGAGTCATGAGAATTACACCTCTGAGCATTAAGCGTCAGGAATTCAAAAGAAACATACGCGGTTATGATCCCGACGAAGTGAATACTTTTCTCGAAATAATCGCAGATGAATTCGATCAGTTGATCAAACAGAACGAAGAATTTTCATCTTCGGTAAATCAAATGCAGAAGAAGCTTCAAGATTATCAGCTGATTGAAAAAGGATTGCAGCAAACTTTGCTCGCCGCACAAGAAACATCTTCACGTTCGATGGAATCATCAAAGCGGCAGGCAGTTCTTCTAATTAAAGAAGCCGAAATAAAAGCAAAGCAATTGATAGATAAAGCGAAAGCAGATGCGAAAGCAATTCACGATGCTGTGCTTGAACTCCGCGAGCAAAAGCAGACTATAATCATGCGGCTGCGTGCTGTTATCACCGCCCACATGCAAATGATGAATGCACTGACGAATTCAGGTCAAACAGAATTAGCAGATGAATCAAAAAAAGAAAAAACAAATTCAAAGATTGAGTCGGTTATTGATAGATTAATATGACAGACCTCAGAAAAAAAATTAACGATGCAGTCTCTTTTATAAGATCAAAAACTGCAATGGCTCCTTCAATCGGGATTATTCTCGGTACAGGGCTTGGCGGTTTAGCAAATGAAATTGAAAAAGAAACAGTAATTGAATATGAAGACATTCCGCATTTTCCTGTTTCAACCGTTGAATCGCATCACGGCAAATTAATCTTTGGAAGGCTTGGCGGAAAAGACGTTGTTGCAATGCAAGGTCGATTTCATTACTACGAAGGTTACACGATGCAGCAGATCACCTTCCCTGTCAGAGTGATGTCTAAGAAAGTGGGACTCGGAGTTGATACTCTTTTCATTTCAAATGCCGGCGGCGGAATGAATCCCGATTTTCACAAAGGGGATTTGATGATAATGAGCGATCATATAAATTTGCTCGGTGATAATCCTCTCGTCGGTCCAAACGATGATGAACTTGGAGTAAGATTCCCCGATATGTCTGAACCGTACTCAAAGGAATTGATTGCGCTTGCAGAAAAAATTGCTGTGGAAGAAAAAATCAAAATCCAAAAAGGTGTTTACGTTGCAGTGACCGGACCAAATCTCGAAACTGCTGCAGAATACAAATTTTTACGAATGACCGGCGCCGATGCGGTCGGTATGTCTACAATTCCGGAAAACATTGTTGCTAATCACATGAACATGAGATGTTTTGGAATAACAATTATAACAGATTTATGTTTTCCCGAATCGCTTGAGCCAGTAAACGTTGAAAAGATAATCGCAGTCGCAAAAAAAGCTGAACCTAAAATGACTCTTCTAATGAAAAAGTTAATTGAAAGAATTTAAAATGAAATATCCATTCTATTATTGGATAGCTGTTTTATTCTACCTGTGCGTACTTGCACTCTCGAACTTTGCACTTACTGAAATACTCTCGTTCTATCCGATGGGATTTGGGACTTGGTTCTTGCTCTTCCTGTTCGCATTTTCTTTTGGAATGCTTATCTGCTATTTGTTCGGGATGAAATTATCTCTTTGGATAATTGGGATTTCTTGGTTTGCAATTTCTTTCTTTTCTTTTATAATTGTTGCGGTTAAGCCGTCTGTATTTTATCTCGAAACGTTCGGTGGAGCATCTGCCCTCACACAAATTTTGAAAATCGCACTGACAACCTGTTTCGCAATATTTGGAACTGTTGTGTATTATTCATACAAAGTTAGCAAAGACATTATAAAAGCAACCGAAAAGATCCGTTTTTATGAAAAGAATATTATTGATGCAAAGCAGGAAGCTGAACTCTTAAAGCGTGAAGCAATGGTCAATGCAAATGAAATGGTTTTTGATGCTAAGAAGAAAGTTCAGGAGCTTGAAAAAATTAAACGCGAGCTTGAAATTAAAATTCGAGAATTCCTCCAAACCGAATTAGCCGTCCTCGAAAAGCATGAAGAGGGGCTGAAGGAATAGCTCTAAAAAAACCGACTTTTTACGAATTGAATGAATCAGAAAAGTCGGATTTTTCAGAACATCGCTTTTCAAAAATAATAACCTAATCAATACAAATTTCAATAATTTTCTTATCTTTGCAGTTCAAATTAAGTGATTCGATACTATGTTTAAGCAGCATACAGAAAAAATAAAATATTCAGAGATAGAAAAAGAGATTCTCGGCTTTTGGGAATCCAACAAGATTTTCGAGAAGAGCATTTCTTCGAGAAGTTCGGATAAATTCTTTACTTTTTACGAAGGTCCACCAACAGCCAATGGAAAGCCAGGCATTCATCATGTTATGGCACGAACAATTAAGGATATCATATGCCGTTATAAAACTCTGCAGGGGTTTCAAGTCCACCGAAAAGCCGGCTGGGATACACACGGCTTGCCGGTCGAAATTGAAGTTGAAAAACAGCTTGGCATAAAGCAAAAAGATGAAATTATTAGTTATGGCGTAAGCGAATTCAATAAAGCGTGTAAAAATTCTGTCTTCACATATCTCAAAGATTGGAACGAGATAACACGCCGAATCGGTTATTGGATAAATCTCGACGATGCGTACATCACATGCACAAATGAATACATCGAATCAGTTTGGTGGTCGCTCAAAAGATTTTTTGACGAAGGTTTTATCTACAAAGGATTCAAGATTCAACCTTACTGCACACGCTGCGAAACGCCCCTTTCTTCACACGAGCTTTCGCTTGGTTATGAAGACGTAAAAGATCCGTCAATCTACATTGCGGCAAAAATTAAAGGGCAAGAAGATACCTACTTTCTGGTCTGGACGACTACGCCATGGACATTGATTTCAAATGTTGCACTCGCTGTGAGAAACGATATCGATTATGTAAAAGCAAAGCTGATTGACGAAAAGAAAAAAGCATATTTCTTAATACTTGCGAAAGAAAGATTATCTGTTCTACCTGAAGGGTATGAGGTTGTAGAAACTTACAAAGGAAACGATCTGCTCGGTTGGGAATATGAGAGATTGTTCGATTACATTCCAGTTGATAAAAGAGGATTTTATGTTGTTGATGGAGATTTTGTAACGACCGAAGACGGCTCCGGAATTGTCCACATGGCTCCGGCATTCGGTGAAGATGATTATCAAGCAGGAAGAAAATTTGATCTGCCGTTTGTGAATCCTGTTGACAAAAGCGGCAGATTCAATGAGCTTGTAACGGATTTCAAACATCAGCATGTTAAAGAAGCTGATCCGCACATTATTCAAAACTTAAGATCACGCGGATTACTTTT
>VGVX01000019.1 GCA_016873845.1 Ignavibacteria bacterium | reverse complement strand
CAAGTTGAGATTGCCCGACAACGCTGCGCAATGTTGTTTGCGAAAGCTGGGAAGTCGCCAATAAAAAGTCTTCTACCTCCACGATTGCCTTTTCGGCTTGAATTACACGGAAATAAACAACTGCATTAACTTTTAGTGATACATTATCTTTTGTAATTATATCCTGCGGCGGAACGTCCATAACTATTGTTCTTAAACTAACTTTAACCATTCTATCGACAATGGGAATTAAGATAATCAGTCCTGGACCTTTTGCACCGATTAACCTACCAAGACGAAAAATTACACCTCGTTCATATTCTCTCAATATTCTGATTGCACTTGCTAAAAGCAGAATCACAAAAATTGCTATCGTTAAAAGTATTGATGGATACACTTAAACCTCCTTAAAAAATAATTAAACCTTTTTTACCTTCAATGTTAGATTGTTCACTTCAACAACTTTGACACGGCATCCTTTCGGAATTTTTCCTTCTATACTCTCCGCATTCCATATTTCGCCGTGAATTTGAATTGTTCCATTTGGTTTTAACTCCGATACAACATTTCCCACTTCAAGCAGGATTCCTTCAGTGCCTGTAGTCGGTTTTCTACGTTGGGCTTTTATACCGAGTCCAACCGCAAATATGAAAAATAGTACCGTCATTACGACAATAAGGACTATAATCTGCCAAGATATTTTTACAAATTCCAACGTTGATTCATTATCTATTAGCATGATAGAACCTAAAATTAGTGAAATTGAACCGCCGACTGTTAAAAGTCCATGGCTGATGATTTTAATTTCTAAAATGAACAAGATGACAGCAAAGATTATAAGTGCCAATCCTGCATAGTTAATCGGTAAGGTATGGAAAGAATAGAAAGCGAGAATTATACAAATTCCTCCAACTATACCTGGAAATATCGAGCCAGGATTATAAAGCTCAAATAATAATCCGTACAATCCCAGCATGAATAAAATATAAGCGATGTTCGGGTCGCTAAGAGTATTTAATAGCTTTAGCTTAAAGCTCATTTCGTAAGAAATGATTTCAGCATTTTTAGAGTGTATCGCTTTTTCTCCATCAACCATCTCGACTTTTCTGCCGTCTAATTGTTCAGTTAAATCGTTAAGGGATTCTGCAACTATATCAATTACATTTTTCTTAAGAGCTTCCGATTCGGTAATAGAAAGGCTTTTTCTAACAGCATCTTCACCCCACTCAATGTTACGTTTTCTTTTTTCACTTATCGTTCGAATAAAAGCCGCGGCATCATTAGTGGCTTTTTCCATCATAATTGAATCTTGCTGACCCTCGAGCGTCACAGGGTGTGCCGCTCCAATGTTCGTTCCCGGAGCCATTACAGCGATATGAGCAGCCATAGTTACAAAAACGCCGGCTGATGCAGCCTGCGAACCTTGCGGATGAACATATACTACTATTGGGATTTTTGATTGAAGAAATTCCGTAACAATTACGCGGGTGGATTTTAGCAGTCCGCCTGGTGTATTCAGTTTGATAATAACACACTCAGCTTTATCATCAATAGCGGCTTTGATCCCCTCGTGTATGTACTCTGCGGAAGCAGGATTTATTGCACCATCAATTGTCAACAAATAAATTTTATACGGTTGTGATAATGCAACAATTGGTATGCTGAATATAATTGCGAACAGAAATTTTTTTACCATAATTACTTAGTTCGTTACTATCTTAAGTTATTCAAAAAATATTCTGGAATCAAGGATTCTATCGTTTACGGTTCTTTTCACAAATTCCAATCTAAGATTTTATTGATGCTTTTTTTGTGTGATGATATTACAAGATCGGTTTACACTGACTAGTACTAGGAAGAAATCAAAAAATAGTATCGGTTATACCATTACATAAAATTGACTTTATATTGCATCCAACAGAATAATATCATTCCTTCTGTTCGACGCCGAAGAGAAATCGGAAGTGAGATTTTTCTTTTTAAAGTTGCATAATTTGACCAAGGGACAGTTGAAACATTCAGGTTTTTTTGGTTTGCAAATCGTACGGCCTAAAATAATTAAATTCGTATGGAATTCGTGTGCAATACCGTAGGGTAAAATTTTGTCCAAAGCATAAAAAGTTTTTTCAGGGGTTGATCCACTTACTATACCAATTCTGTTTACAGTACGAAATACATGTGTATCAACAGGGCAAACGTTCCTTTGCATTCCAAATAAAAGTACACAAGATGCAGTCTTTACGCCAATTCCTTGAAGCTTTGTTAACTCAGAAAGTACTTCTTCGTTAGATAAATCGTTGAGAAATCCTAACGAGTAATGTTGATTTATGTTTACGAGCCACTTAAATAACTCTTTAATTGTCTTAGCTTTTTGCCTACTCAAACCAGCAATTCGAATAGTTCTTGCAAGCTGTGAGATAGATGCTTTTTTAATATCCGCCCAAGCAGGAAATTTCTTTCGAAGGTTATGATAAGCTTTAAGCGAATTCTTGTCGGATGTGTTTTGAGATAAAATCGTTGCAATGAGAATATCGAGTGGCTTAGAATCAAGCTTACGTTTTGGTTTTCCGAAATGTTCTAAAAGTCTTGAATTAACCTTTAAAACAAAAATGCCCAACTTTTTCATTTTATTTCAAAAACAAAGTTGGGCATTGAAAAAAAAATTAATTCGTTTAGAATTGTATCGTCAGATCAAAAAATTGCACATTTTTCAATCTATTAAAGTCAGCATAACCATAATTGAAGGACAATCCAATATCGTTTACGATTGGATATGAAACACCGAATCCGAATGTTAATCCTTGTTCACTGTCGCGCATAAACAGTGATTTATAACCGATTCGTGCAAAGATCATTCTATTAAAATTGAATTCGATACCGGAGTTAACATATTCAGTATTATCGTTTGGATGAACTGCATCAATAGCCGCAGTCGCTGTGAATAAATTAGTTCGAATAATATCCATTCCCAAACCGATCCTAAAGGTCAATGGAATGTCATAGTAATTCATTCTGTACTCTGCAGGCACATTGTTCGCACCGGAGTTTGGATTTGAGTTTGGATCAACATTAATGTAAATATCTCTCCCATCGAGCCGCATCTTTGTACCAAAGTTGGTGATGCTTGCACCGATTTTCAACCCGTTGAACGGAGTCGTGTACATCGTCCCGACATCTATCGCAAATGTATTAGCAGACATATTCCATATTGCTTCACGAATATATTTTGCAGTGAATCCAATAGAGAAGTTATCTGTAAGATTTCTTGCATAGGTCAAACCAAGAGCAAGCGAGCTTGCATCCCAAACTCTTCCATCTCCCTCGGGATTTTCAAACGTACGGACTTTATCCTCAGGTACTCTGAATGATGTAAAACTAAATCCAAGCGTTCCGAGATCTCCGATATTGATCGTTAATGCTGCAAAATCATAAGCCATATCTGCAAGCCAGTTTGCGTGATTGAAAGCGACTGCACCTGTACCATAAATTCTTGATACACCGGCAGGATTCCAATAAATAGAATAAATATCATTTTCCATAGCAGAAAATGCACCAGCCATTCCGATTGCACGAGCGCCTGCACCTATTTTCAGAAATTGAGCTGCAGTTGTTGCAACTTTGGTTGTGCTCCTATCGAGCTGAGCATTGGAATAATTACTTCCAATGCCAATTAATAGAAGCAGAGTTATTAAAACTTTTTTCTTCATTTTATATCTCCAAAGAGTTTTATTTCAAAATCTATTTAATGACTGCAAATCTGCCAATTTTTTCACCTATTCCTGGTGCATCGACATGATAGATGTAAACGCCATACGCGATTCGTTGTCCCTCGTATGTTAGTAAATTCCAACCAAGTATGCTTGAGTCATCATTCTTATTAAGCGTTTCAACTAATTCACCTGTAATTGTGTAGATACGCACAGTACATTCACGCGGAAGATTCCTGAATTGAAGCTGCTGTTCACCACGCCGATTAGGAAGTTTCGCTGGCTCTTCCGCTTCGGAGAACGCAATGTATGGATTAGGTACTACATAAACATCGGATAAAGCGGCCTTTGCAGTTGTCTTATCATACGTTTCACCTTTAGTCTTAAATGAATAAATATCCCCCTTCTTAAATGGTTTCGTTGTTCTCAAGACATAAGTATCACCGGCTTTAGGATAGATTGGTGTTGTACCAGTACTCGGTAAATTAAAATCGATTTGATAAGCAGTTCTGATTCCTGATCGAACTCTTGGAAAGAAAATGATATTTTCACCTGGGTCCCATTTGTTGTTATTCCGTGTGGATGCAATTCCCTCAAAAATAAAATAGTCAGCTTTTCTCCCAAGCATTGTATCTGCTGTAGTAATCGTTATTTTGAATGGACAAATGAGCGGTCGATTTATCGGTTGAGATAAAACCGTGTCGCCTGGAATGACAAATTTACCATCGGCAGTTGTGTCCATACTAGTAAATTCAAGCTTGAAATCTAAATCAGTCGGAAGATGAGGTGCTGAACCACTAACAGTTCTTGGAACCCAAAGAATTGAATCCTTAAAATTATTAGCTCTTCCAGGAAGCCAGCCAGAATTTTTTCTATCCACTCCCAGAGTATCCTTAGTAACAAAAATTCTTAATCCATCAAATGAAGAATTACCATCTTCTCCCTTTACAAATTTACTTTGATAAACGGGATAGTACTGATAAGAGATAGTGAACGTTTGGCCTGTTGGCAGATCGTTCTTTGCATTTCCTTTGATCTTTCCCGTTAAAGAACTCACACTATACTTTGATTGAGGAACAACATTGCCTGAAGCATCTTTTACAATTACGCTGCTCAATACTATGTTTTTATTTGATAAGTTTACAAATACTGTATCCTTCGAAATAAATTTATCTGTCACACCAGTATAATTGAGAACATCATATGCAAGTGAATCGGTAAATTGAACCTGAAATTCACTTTGGTCTCTAACTGTTTTACTATCATAAACCTTTAAATTTATTTTACCAGTCGATATTCCTTTTTCTCTTTTTACGTTGGCTGCAAGACCCGCAGAAATTGTGCCATCTGTGGGAGGACCGGGAATAATCTCTAATGTATTTGATTCGAACCTTAATTCGCCTGTTATAGGATCTTGAATAATTACAGCTTGACTTTCAGTTGGTGGAAGTTCTTTACCGGGTAAAAGTGAACCGCCATCATAAGACACTATTGCGTAATAATATTTTACTCCGTTAAGAACTGTTGAATCAACATACTCGTGAACTAAACCCGTGTTTGTGCCAAGAAAATACTTGACACCTCTTCCGGCGTATTCAACAGGATGGAATCCTGACAGAGAATCGTTTAAATCGAATTGAGCATATTTGCTCTTGTTCGGATCGAATAATGCTTCACCAAGAAATGGAACGCCATTACCGTCTGTGATCTTGAACACATCTGCAAATTTAGGATCTTGGCTGCGGTAAATTTTGTAACCCTGAAAATCTTTTAATTGAGTAAGTGGATCAAGCGATTCCTCTGCGCGAGTATCCCAATAAAGTGTAACTTGCTTATTTCCCGGAACTGCTGTTACAATCGGTTTTGCAGGCGGCTGTGCGAATCTGTAATCCGCTTCAACAATTCTTGTTGATGTTTCTGCGTTCAAAACTAAATCGTTTAAATTTTCTCCAAACAAAATGCACATTGAGAATCTTTGTGTTTCACCTGATTCAAGTCTGAAGGGACCAGTGCCAAAATTAAAAATATTATCACCTGGTTCATTCAATAATTCTTGATTGACGTCAATTGAATCACTCGATAACCATTCCCACATTAGCGGATCATTTGCTGGAACGTTAGGAAATGTATTAGTATAAGTCACCGCATGGAAGCTTGTTAAACCTATTTGATCAGATTCAGAGATATCTCTTAATCCAAAATTAGTTTCAGAACCGAGCCATTTATAACCAGCAATTCTAATTTCAGAAATTGTTTCACCAGCATCGTATCTTCCATTGTCATTTAGATCTAAATACCATGCTTGTGTTGGTTTGCCATCTCCCTCGCCATAATCTGCACCTGGATAATTTGGTGAATCTGGACCAATTCCATCAACGCCAACATCGTCTCTTGCAGGGTCCCAATCACCATCTTCGTCTCCAGACCAGCGAGGTTTTGGAGCCCCATAAGTCGCTGTGTACTTTGCAACATCGGTTATTCCAGTAGTTAATGGATAAGCTACTCCATCAATGTAAAATCCTGCATCGTTGAATGGACTTTCATCTGTAATACCATCATCATCATTATCTTTAGCATCTGAATGTTTACTTGGACTTTCAAGGAATTTCCATCCGAAGTAACCGGCTTTTCTTCCACCATCACCTTTCATATCATCATCCCAAGCATAAACCATGCTTCTCGCTCGTTGAGGATACGGATCAGCAAGTGATCCAAGAGATGGAATAAAAAACGCTCTATCATCACCATAGTCACCAGGACCTCCAACGTGTGGATCACCATGCATACCAAAATAAACTCTTGGCAAAGTCTTTGGACTCACATTCGTCGTCTGGTAAACTAAGAAAATAATATCTTCAGCGAGTGGATTATTAAATTGAAGTACACGAACTTCCATATCCAATCCGAGACCTCTTTTTGTTGCATCATCTGGAAATGGATAATACGGAAATTCTGCATTTGTAAAATCATCTAAGACAAAATAAACTTCTTCGTCTGGTGCAGTAGCTTGATCACCAAGGAACGCAGGCCACAAATATTTTCCAGCCCCAGAATTATACCAACCTTCAGGCCAGCTATCGGGTTTGCCGTCACCATTATTATCTGTTGCATTCAATCTAGAGATTTCTTTTTGTGAAGGATCGACGTATCCATCCTTAGGCAGCCATCCCCATTTTATGGTGCCTGCTGGATTATAATCTCCCTGCAATGGACTGAATCGAATAAAAGAATCGTCTACGATCCGCAGTGTATCTGTTTTTGTATTTCCAAGTGTATCTGTGTAAGTAGAAACAACTTCACCGGCTGCTAGCGGGCCGAATTCAAATCCGTAACCGAGATTATTCCAAACCAAGTCTGCCACATTTCCGAGATAATTTGGGGCACAAATAGAACCGTAATTGAATAAAACCGTTTTGACTTTATTTCCTTGAATTATAGATTCTTTGATAATGTTTTTATTGCCGAGAGATTTCTGCAATGCATCGGCAGGCTTGCCATAAATGCGAAGTGCTTCTTCCTCGGTTAATTCCTTTATGATGTAATAGCCGTATTTATCTTTCTTCTGGGAAAATAAATTCGCAGATATGATCAATAAAGCCGAGATTAAAAAAACAATTTTTGATTTCATCAACTTTCTCCTAAAACTCTAATTAAAGATTAACGAGAATCCAACCCTAATTTCACGAGGTCGATTGACTCTCTCAGGTCTTAGTGAATAATATTCTTCTATTTCGTTCAGAGGCATTAGACCTGCATCACCACGTTTTATCCTCTTAATAATATCTGAAAAAACTATGGGGATATCTTTTTCTTCAATATTGGATCTCGATCTTCCTGATGACGCATAAACAAATAATTCATTTTCCGTATCGAATAGATTTTCGACTTGGCAGAATAACGAGAATTTCAAATTACCAAGCATGAAGAATTTTTCAAGTTTAAGATCAACATTCCATTGAATCGGTTGTCTTCCGCTTCCTTGCTCGAATGTAATATCAACTATATTGGAAGGGAAGACCGGCGTATAGGGAGTCCCGGTTTGCATATAACCAATCAATGATGCAGTCCAATCATTTTGTTTTGTGAATGCGACAGTTGCATTGATCACATGACTTCTATCGAAACTAAATGGAACAAGGTAAGTCTCAGACTGTTTCCCAGATTGTTCGCTAAAGAAAATTTCATCAGAAGGATAAGTTCTGTTTCCTTCCGCAAGCGAAAATGTATAATCAAGTGTTGCAGAGAAAAGGTCTCCTGGAGATCTTCGCTTTAATAACGATACTGTGACACCTTTACTGTTTGAATAAGCAAGATTAGTCAGAAGATAGAATCCTCTTCCTTCAGGTGTAAAAATTTGCTGAGTATAAATGTAATTGCTAACATCTTTATAAAATCCTGTCACATTCAATCCGAGATCTTCCATTAAAAGCTGCTGAAGTCCAAGTTCGTATTGAACACTTCTTTGCGGTTCAACATTCGGATTACCGAAAGTCGGATTCTCGCCAAAGTTCGCCACATAAAAATTCGGATTTGAATAAAGACTTGCCAATGACGGGACTTGATAAAAATGCCCATAAGAAAATCTGATCACACCAGCGTCTGTTATTGGATACGAGACACTAAAGCGCGGACTCAATCGGTGTTTCGGTAATGCATCGGCGATCCCTGGAGTGATCGCACCTGCTTTCAGATCACTTAAATCCCTGCTGACATATGGATTGTACTGCGCAGCAGGATCAAAATATTCGTATCGTAAACCAACATTGAGAATCATAGAAGAGGCAAGTTCTATTTTATCCAACAAATATACTGCAGCCTGGAATGGCTCTCTTGCATAAGCCGTATAGAGTGAAGTATCCGTTGGAATTTTCTGTACAATATTTAACGAATCATATAAAAGATCAGTGGGATTGAACGTAGTAAAATCACCAAA
Organism: Ignavibacteria bacterium; assembly: GCA_016873845.1. NCBI lineage: Bacteria > Pseudomonadati > Ignavibacteriota > Ignavibacteria > Ignavibacteria bacterium. The sequence continues at coordinate 29,118 of VGVX01000019.1, read as the reverse complement.
CGAATTAATATATCCAACTTGAGTTGAAAAACTTTCTACGTTCAATTTGTGTTTCCTAATTTCAAATCCAAATTTAACTTCATGCACATTTAATAGTTGTGCGACTAAATCTCCTTTAATACCAATTGTCTCTGTCTTTCTATTGAATCTGCTTCTATCAGTGCCGCCAGCAAGAAATCCGGTATTCCCAATTCCGCGGGCATAGAGAGATGGCAAATATCGTGGATCAAGCGGATTTTCGTACAAGTACGATTTATATTCATTAACTCCAAACGATGCTTTTAAATTATAAAATAAATTATTTGATACTGTGTGTGTCACTCCAAAAGAATTAATATAACCACTGCTGTAATTTGTTCCCCTGCCGTCAGGATTAAATTTATATGCACGTTCATAATCTTGAGATTTTCCGTTATCAAGCACAAGTTCATATCTGAATTTTAAAGTTGAAAGTGGTTTGTAAACTAAGTTGCCTTGAAAATTAAATGACTTTGACCAGTTCATTGGAACAATTGCTCCATCACCAGATGGCATTCCGGTAGAATCTTTTGAATAAGGATTAAAGAAATAACTTGTGGTTGATGCGCCATATCTCGAATCGGATGAGCTGAAATTATTTCTTTCGAGATATGAATCTGTTGGATTGTATAATCTCACACCATAGAGCGATCCTTTAAAACTCTCATAAACCGAAGAAAGAAAGAACGAAAAATTATTCGGCAGAAATGGAAACGGTCCTCCGAGCGTAACTTCTGTTCTTGCACGGTTAAATGGATCGATCTCATCAATATTTGTAAATAATTCTTTCCGTGATGAGAGATAATCGCCGCCGTAAGCTTTGATGCTTGCAGTGTATCTTTGTGGACCTTCCTTTGTAACGTAATTCACTACTCCGCTTAAAGCATTTCCATACTCGGCACTAAAAGTTCCACTGGAAACTGAAACTTCTTGAACTGCATTTGTTGCGAGCCCAACTGATCTTCGGTTGCCGTATGGATCATTGAGAGTAACGCCATTTAAATTGAATGCGATTTCATTCCCTAAACCGCCACGAATATGAATGTCACCATCATTACCGACCACAACTCCGGCTTGTAATTTAATAACATCATTAATTTGATCGACCGGGAGTTCACCAATTGTCTCATCAGTGATTGAAGCAATTGGATTAGTTAAGTCCTGCCTTATCAATGGATTTCTTTCACCTTGAACAACTACTGCAGGCAGATCAATTGAACCTTGTGATAGAGTGAATTCCAATCGAGTTGTAAAATCAACATTCACTCTCACGTCGCGAATTGATTTTTTCATATAGCCAACAACGGATGCTGTGACTGTATGTACTCCCGGAGGAACATTTAAAATTACAAATTCTCCTGAAAGGTTTGTAGCCGCACCGAGTGAAGTGCCATTAATAATTACATTTGCAAATGGGATTGGTTCCTTGGTGTCAGAATCGATAACTTTACCGGCAATTTTTCCTGTATTGCCAGCAAATCCATTCTGGATCAAAATAATAGTAACAAACAAGAAACATGTGAAGATTTTTTTCATCTATAACCTCACAATGATTAATATTATCGATTTATTTTAATTAGTTGTAATATAAAAAAAACATTTAAGAAAATTCAAGAATAACTGGTTCGATTTTTGTAAAAATTCATAACTGTTGCAATCATTATCATGTTAGTCAAAAGAGCGCTTCCACCATAACTCACTAGTGGAAGCGGAATTCCGATTACCGGGACCAGTCCAATTGACATGCCGATATTTATAAATATATGCGTCATGAATATTGCAATAAACATTATTGTAACATTACTTCTAAAATCTGATTTGCTCAACTTTGCAATTCGAATCATTCTAAAAATTAATATCATAAAAAGCAAAAGAGTAAAAATTGCTCCAATGAAACCAAATTCTTCACCTATTACGCAAAAAATGAAATCAGTCCACTGTTCAGGGATAAATTTCAACTGTGTTTGGCTGCCTGACAAAAACCCTTTACCGAAGAAACCCCCGGATCCGACTGCGACTTTTGCTTGGATAGCATTATATCCGCTTCCGAGCGGATCACTTGCCGGATCAAGAAATGTTTGAATTCGTTTTATTTGGTGTGGGGATAAAATTCTTAGTGCATAATCAACAAAAAAGATTGCACTCAAATTTAAAATGAATACACCGGTTGATACAAAAAAATCTCTCTTAAAAAAGTAGAGTGCCGCGATTACAAAAGCTAGCAAGATTATTGCTGGGATAATACTGAAAATCGAAGAGAGACCAACAATAATCGGACTGACAATTACGAACATTGCAAATGCTGAGAGTCCCTGCCAAAATATTCCAACAAAAAATATTGATATAAAAACTAATGCAGTACCTAAATCTGGTTGTTTTAAAATCAAAACGAATGGAACTATGACCATTATAACAGCAATTAAGAAATGTCTTGGAGAATTAATGTTCACATTTCGCATAGACATATAATTAGCAAGAGCTAGGACTAATGCAATCTTTGCAACTTCAGAGGGCTGAAAATCTAAAAAACCTAAAGGTATCCAACTTTTCGAACCTGAGATTGTTTTCCCAATAACTAACACTGCGACTAAAAACAAAATCGACAATACATAGGAAGGGAATGAAAGTAATTGAAAATACTTCATAGGAAAAAAATAAACAATTAGAAAAACTACTAAGCTTGCAACTGTGACAATAATTTGTTTTTGAAAATTTACCTGGTTCGATTCAAAATTTACTGTAGCACTATAGATTGAAATTATACCGATCAAAATCAATCCAAGTGCTGCAAATACAAGTAGAAAATCAAATTTCTCAGAAATTGGAATTTCAACTTTATCTTCACTCTTCAGTTTTATTTGCTGCGAAAATAACGCCACTTCCTTTTTCTTTCTTTAAATAAAATTCTATTAGCTGCTTTCCAATTGGTGCAGCGACAGTACCGCCGAATCCTGCATTTTCTACAATAATTGCAATTGCAATCTGAGGATTTTCGTATGGTGCATAACCCACAAACCACGAGTGATCATTGCCATGCGGATTTTGTGCAGTTCCAGTTTTACCCGCAACATGGATGCCATCAATCCTTACCATACCAGCAGTTCCAGCTCCATTTACAACTAAAAATGTCCCTTCACGAACTATATCCATTACAGCTTTGTCAATTGGAAGTTTCTTTCCTTCGACCTTAATTATGATTTCCTTTTCTTTTGCAGCAGGATTGAAAAATTTTTTCACAGCATGAGGACGATACAATGTTCCACCGTTTGCGATCGCCGAAATATATGAAGCCATTTGCAATGGTGTCACACCTAATTCTCCCTGCCCAACACCAAGACTTACTATGTAGCCAGGCGTCCATTTTTTAACACCGTATATTTTGTTGTAATAATCAACCGAAGGCAATATTCCTTTGGTATCTTCAAGTATGTCAATATTAGTCTTTTTACCAAATCCAAACATATCTCCATATTTAGTCCATCTTTCAAAACCCATCTTTAAAATGAGACTGAAAAAAAACGTATTACAGGACTTTTCAATTGCAGTTTTCACATTTACCGAACCATGTACTCCCATACATTTATAGAAGTGATTTCCATAAGAGAATCCTGCCCCGCAATTATAAGTGTAAGACTCAGTAATCACTTTATCTTGTAAAGCTCCAATGGCAGACAACATTTTATAACACGATCCAGGTGGATATATTGAACTAGTAGCTCGATTAAAAAGAGGACGAGAATTGTCATTATTCAATTGCCTCCATACTTTCACAGGTGTCACACCTGAGAAATTTTTCAGATTAAAATCTGGTTTGCTTAGAAACGAAAGTATCTCTCCGTTTCGTGGATCGAGTATTACAATAGCTCCTTGCTTATCCAGCATCAATTCTTCGGCTTTTTTCTGAAGATTGCCGTCGATTGAGAGTTGAGCGTGATATCCCTGTTGAGGAATGATATCGTTGTTCCCTTCGTTAACTCGACTTATCTCTCTCCCATGTGCATCAATAAAAACGAATCTCTTGCCTTTTAAGCCTCTAAGATATTCTTCATAAAATTTTTCTAGACCATTGTGACCAACAAAGTCGCCAGGTAAATAATACTCTTGATTTTCCTTCAGCTGCTTATCAGAGATTTCTTTACAGTAACCAAACAAATGCGAAACTGATACACCGAATGGATATATCCTTTCCATATCTATTGTATAATCAACACCAAGTAACTGTGTGGCATTTTCTTCCAACCAGCTAATTTGTTTAAAAGTTAATCCACGTAAAATTTTTATTGGGATAAACGGAGAGTAACTTCGATTAGCCCGAAGAACATTTGCCATATATCCTTTTGGAAATTTAAAGTAACCTTCGATCAACGGGATTAAACTCTTATCGAATTCCTTTGGTGTTATGCGAAGTGTGTACGAGGGCTGATTATCTACAAGAAGATTCCAATTCCTATCATAAAAGACTCCTCTAAAGGGTTCAATTATTTTTTCTTTAACTGCATTCTTTTCTGATGCAACGGCATATTTTTCCCAATCGACAACTTGAAGCTGATACAATCGAAAACCGAGGAAAAGGAAGATTGTTACAATGACGATTGTAACAACTTTCATTCTTGTCTCAGAATTTAAATCTATAAATGTCATGTTTTAAAAAGCTTTTTTCCTGGTCTTAGTAAAACGATACTGCTTACCAACGTAGTATATAGAGCCGGATATAATCCATACGAAAATATTATCCTAAACAATGTTGGAATATCGATTGAAAATACAATTAAAGAATGAATTAAATTCTCAACGAAAGAAATTAGGAGAACTATTACAATAAATGTATAATTTCTTAAGACAATATCAACCTTATTTTCGTTATAAAAATATCCACAGATAAAAATAGCAATAACTTTTGACAATGAAGATGCTCCGAGCACTCCTCCAACAAACAAATCAAGAGTTAATCCAGCAAAGAAGGCAACAAGAATCCCGGTAACTTGACCATACGTAAGTGTTAAAAAAACTAGAGCGATAAGTACGAGATCCGGCTTGTGTCCATAAATCAAAAAATAATCCAGAACTGTGCTTTGCAATAAAATCAATAAAACGAAAATTGCAAACCACTTTAAATAAATTTTTATCACTCTACATCAAGCAAAAAATTTAACTTCTGTTTTTTAAGTAAATCAGGATTCTGTGGGAGAAGAACATTTCTAATATTGTCAACATCGACTGTAGTTTCAGCTTCTATATCAAAAAAACTCTCGCCACCCTCGTAAATGACTCTCTTCACATATGCAATTGGAATATCAGGTGGAAAAATCGTGCTGTACTGCGAAGTGTAAAATATATCTCTCTCCTTCACATCAGCAGACTTAGAGATATTCGTAATTGTGAATCTCTTTCCATTCCATTTGAGTATTCCTAAAGTTTTAGATCTCGAACTTTGAACACTGATATTCAACTCCAGATTGTTCAAAGTTTGAACGATAGACTCATCATCAGATACTAAATCTACAATTCCGACAACACCAGCATCTGTAAAAACGGGAGAATTAATTAGTATCCCGGAATTTTTTCCTGCATCAATAATGAATCTATTTTTTGCTGTTGATGAAATTTTTGATAAAATTTTTGCGGGAATAAAAGTGAGTTTATTCTCTTCCTTGAATCTTAAAAGTTTCCTTAGTTCAATAGCTTCTTCACGAGATGCACGTAGAGAGTTAAGCTCAGAGATCAAGTTAGAATTTACTCTCTGAAGATCTTCAACATCTTTTTTTAATGTGACAATTTGTTCGAATGGGAGTAAAATACTTTTTGCAATACCAAAAAAACCGATGGAAACTTGTCTTACAAATATTAATTGAGTTGATTTATTGAATGTGATCAGCAATAATGATGCGGTAATAAGTATTGACAAAATAATATAAGGACGGAAATCATTAATAAACCTAGCTAACCACTGTAACATTTTTTAATATCTTCTGCTTCTAATTATAACTTTTTCGAATCTGTCCATGTCCTCTAATACTTTTCCCACTCCACGGACAACTGCTGATAGAGGATCTTCGACTACATGAACTGGCAAATTTGTTTCCATCCTGATTCTTTCGTCGAGCCCTTTTAAGAGTGCACCTCCACCTGTCAGCATTATTCCTCTATCTATAATATCTGCACTTAATTCTGGGGGAGTTTTTTCGAGGGATTGCCTTACTGCCTCGATTATTTGGTTAACGGGTTCGCTCAACGATTCTCTGATCTCCTCTGAGCTCACTTCACAAACTGTTGGGATTCCTTGTACTAAATCTCGTCCTTTAACTTGTATTGTAACTTCTTCTTTCATGGGGGCAGCAGAACCTACTTGACACTTGATCATTTCGGCAGTTCTCTCTCCAATTAAAACATTGTAATTTTTCTTAAAAAATTGTTGGATTGAGTTGTTCATTTCATCTCCAGCGACACGAATTGATTCATCATTAACAATTCCAGATAATGCTATTACAGCGATTTCTGTAGTTCCACCTCCGATATCGATAACCATATTTCCGACTGGAGATTCTACATCGCATCCGATTCCAATTGCAGCTGCCATTGGTTCTGCAATTAGATGAACTTCTTTCGCTCCAGCATGTTCAGCTGAATCTCTAACGGCTCGCTTTTCAACTTCTGTGATGCCTGTTGGTACAGCAATGATAATTCTTCTGCTTGGAAAAAAACCTCCGCGGATCATTTTAATAAAGGCTCTTAGCATTCCTTCAGCAATTTCGAAATCGGCTATTACACCATCACGCATTGGACGAGTAACACGAATTTCCCGATGCTCTCTCCCCTGAATTTCTTTTGCCTTATTGCCTACAGCAATTATTTTTTTTGTATTCCGATCGAATGCGACTATAGAAGGTTCATTCAGTACAATTCCCTTTCCTCGAACGAAGATTAGAGTATTGGCAGTACCTAAATCTATTGCTATGTCAGATGATAGAATATTGAAAAATCCCATTACAATTTCCTAATGTTTAAAATGACGTATATCTGTAAAAACCATTGAAATATTTTTTTTGTTTGCAGCTTCAATTACTTCTTGGTCTCTTACTGATCCACCTGGCTGAATTACAGCTGATGCACCTACTGAAATTGCTGTTTCCAGACCATCGGCAAACGGGAAAAAAGCATCTGAAGCTACAACGCAATTTTGCGTATCATGATTGAATTGTTCGGCTTTCATTTTTGCAATTTTTGCTGAATCGATCCGTGACATTTGACCGGCACCTATTCCGATTGCTGTCTTGTTCTTCGCGTACACTATTGCGTTTGATTTAACGTGCTTTACAAGTGTCCAGGCAAATATCAAATCATTCATCTCCTTCTCAGAAGGTTTTTTTTTAGTTACAATATTTATTTTATTTTTCTCATAAGTTACATTATTTTTTGATTGAACGAGTACTCCTCCCCGAACAGAACGGAACTCAGTCAAATCGTGTCCTTTACTTTTTTTGTAAAGAATAATGCGCCGATCTTTTTTAAGATATAATATTGATTTAATTTCTTCAGTAACAACTGGTAAAATAATAACTTCAAGAAATATCTCATTTAATTTCTGCGCAGTTGCTTCATCAATTTGATTATTGAATGCAACAATCCCACCGAAAGCCGAAATCGGATCGCAACTTAATGCCGCGGAGTATGCATCGAATGCATTGGTTCTTGTTGCTGCACCGCAAGGATTATTATGTTTAATTATCACACAACTAAAATCTTCAAGATCATCGATCAGATCAACTGCGGCACATACATCGAGAATGTTATTATATGAAAGTTCCTTTCCATGAATCTGTTGAAAATTTTCAAAGAAAGTTCCATATAAAGCCGAAGACTGATGCTGATTCTCGCCATAACGTAAATCCTGAACTTTTTGGTATGCTAGATTGAAAACACGCTCTCCATTGAAATAACTTGAAATTGCATTATCGTAAACTGCGATTCGTTGAAATGCTTCAGATGCAAACTTCCGTCTTGTTTTCAGAGAAACTGAGCCATTGTTTTCTTCAATCTCAGTTATAAATGCTGAATACTGCTCCTTAGCCGAAAGAACAACAACATTTTGAAAATTTTTTGCTGCTGACCTAACCATAGTCGGTCCGCCAATATCAATTCTTTCTATAATTGTATTCTCATTGCTTGAATCATCATTAATAACTTTTTCAAATGGATAAAAATTTACGACCACTAAATCGAATGGTTCAAGATTTAGTTCTTTTAATTCTTTATTGTGTTGACTCGAATTTTTATCAGCCAATATTGCAGCATGGATGAATGGATGCAATGTCTTGACTCTCCCATTCAATAATGGAGGAAGCTCAGTCAAGTCTGAAACAGATTTTACAATGAGTCCATTCAATTCCAAATAACTTTTTGTCCCATCGGATGAATAAATTTCCACATTATGTTTTGCTAAAACGGTGCACAATTCGAGAGAATTCTCTTTATCGGATAGACTTATCAATGCACGTTTTATTTTAATATTATCGCTCAATTTAATTTTATTTTTTTCTCCGAGATCATTTGCAGCACTTTTGGATAAACCAGATGTTCTACTTTCAAGACTTTTTCGGCAATCTCTTCAGGTGATTTGCAGTTTGCTAAATCTACTTTTTCCTGATAAAGAATTCTTCCCTTATCGTACTCTGAATTTACAATGTGTACCGTAACACCAGAGTAAATCTCTTTCGATTCAAAAACTTCTTTGTGAATATTCAACCCATACATATTTTTTCCACCATATTTTGGCAACAACGCTGGATGGATATTAACAATCTTTTTCGCATACTTGTCTACAACAATTTTAGGTATCAATTTCATGTAACCTGCAAGAACTATCAACTCTGGTTTATACATCTTCAAAACCTGAAGTAAACTGTCTTCAAATGTCTCAGAAGAAAAATTTTTCTCGCTTAAATGAATCGCAGGAATTTGGTGACTACGGGCTATCTCTAAAGCACCTGAACGGGAGTTATTACTCAATACAAATTCAATTCTGCAATCAAGCTCACCTTTATTTATAGAATTGATTATTGCATGAAGATTTGAGCCGCGACCAGAAGCAAATACGCCGATTCTCATCAAATCCTTATTCATCAATGAACCGACGCAATTTAGCTATTGAATGAAATTTAATCAATTTAACATTGATCCTGCGAGTTCATAAAATTTAAATTGGTCCTCCATCGATTAAAAATGCCAAAGACTTCATCCAGGTTTCCAGCTGTTTCTCGAAATCATAATCCGAATGGTCTTCAACGCTCTTTAAAATCCTCATTGCCTCGGCTTTCCTATTCATTACGTATTGTGACAATGCGATATAATACTTGGAATATGGAGCGAGCCAATTATCAAATGAATTTTCTGTATAACGAACTTTATTAAAGTTCTTAATAGCATTATTAAAATCATTCAGTTCATAATCTATTCGCCCTAAAAAGTAATTAAGGTGATTTTTCATCTCAAACGACGAATTACTCTGCAAAACGTTTTTCATCAATTCGTAATTTTTACTTTGAAAGTAGTTTTTGGCCAAAATGATTTGAGTTTGATTTGCTGGTATGTCGTTATTCAAATAATCTCGAGCCAACTTTTTTGAATATAGATCATCCTCAGTTTCGCCTTTACAATCTATCACCATACGATAAAAATATTTAGCATTAGTTTTTTGATTCGTCAATTCATGCGAAATTCCGAGACGCAGGTAAGCACTCGGTTTAAAATCTTCCCCAGAGTACTGATCTATGAATTTTGAATAGTATGGTTTTGCCTGATCAAATTGATTTCGATAATAAGCACAATCCCCTTTCAAAAAGTAGGATAAATTGAACACATTCCTAAATGAATAATTGTTTGATTGTAAAACTTCATCGAGTAATTCATCTGCATCTTCCATTTTTCCTAATTTAATTTTAACAGATGCCAGCGAATATTTAAACAAAATATTTTTCGGAAAAAGTTGGACCAGATCAACTAAATATTTTTCGGCTGAGTGATTGTCATTTAGAAATGAAGAATAAATCTGTGACAAAAAATATTTTGCTTCCGGATTTGTTAATACACCCTCGCTGGAAGCTCGTTGAAGTCCTCGAATACCTGAAATAAAATTTCCCTCGATTCCAGCAATTTTCAAAACATACTTTGCCGAAGATGGGATCTGAGATAAAGCAAAATCAAACAGTCCCTTCCATAAGTAAGCATCAGAATGATTCTTATCGAGCTCAAGCAAATCATCAGTATAACCCAGACATTTTTTTGCTGCCCAAACGCCATCTATATATTTTTTTGCTAGCAGAAATACCAGTGTTCGGTATCCATTTATACTTGCTAAACTATAAAGCGCTGTTTTATTGTTCCATTTTTTTTTTAATGCGGATTCAGCAGTTTGAATTGCTTTGGTGGAGTAATATTCAAAACGACTAAAGTCTTTCTCTCGTTTATCACTTAAGTACTGAATGACATAAATATTCGCGAGATAGACATAGCTTCGTGCATCATTGTCGTTTTGTTTTGATAAATCGATAAAAATACGTTTCGCTTTTTCAAATTGAAAATTGAAGGTGTGATTAATTCCATCAATTAATTTTTTTTCATATTCAATATTTGCATCGCAAATCGAATAAAGAAGAATTAGAAGAATAAGTAGGGAAGGAATGGACTTTCGTTGCATTATTCTAATTCGTTTAACTTCTCCTTGTGCTGATAAGAGGCTTCTACAAATTCTCTGAAAAGGGGATGAGCAATTGTTGCTCTTGATTTCAACTCTGGATGAAATTGGCAGCCCAAAAACCAAGGATGATCCTCCAGTTCGATGATTTCGACTAGACTTTGATCGGGCGAAAGTCCACTGAAGAACATTCCATTTTCTTGAAGCACTTTTCTGAACTTATTATTCAATTCATATCTGTGACGATGTCTTTCGGAAATAAATTCCGCATTATATGCTTGATGCGCTTTTGTTTTTTTTGAGACTATACATGGATACGCACCTAAACGCATTGTGCCCCCCATTTCTTTAATCTTTCGTTGGTCGATCATCAAATCAATTACATTCTGTTTAGTTTTCTTAAACTCAGTACTATTTGCATGAGATAATCCACATACATTCCTGGCGAACTCTATTACAGCACACTGCAATCCAAGACAAATTCCAAAAAATGGTATCTTGTTTTCTCGAACATACTGAATTGCTTTAACCTTGCCTTCAATTCCCCTTTCACCAAATCCTCCAGGCACTAATAGCCCGTGAATATTTTTCATAAGTTCAGCGGGATTCTCAGTTTCAAAATCTTCAGCTTGAAGCCAATGTAACTTAACATTTAGTTTATTTTCCGCACCAGCGTGAATAAAAGCTTCACTTATGCTTTTATAGGCATCTGTTAGGTCAACATATTTTCCGCAGATACCAATGTTTACATCATCAAGCGGCTTTTTGATACTTTCAACTAACTCTTCCCAATCATCAAGCTTAGGTTTGTTTAATTTTAAGTTCAGTTTGGTCAGAATCAATTCATCAAGTTTTTCACGTGACAGCACCAGAGGGACTTCATAAATCGAAGAAGTATCATAAGCTGAAATCACTTCATTCGGCTGTACGTTACAGAATAGAGCGATTTTTGATTTAAGTTCTTTCGATAATCTCTTCTCTGAACGGCAAACTAAAATATCTGGCTGTACGCCGAGTTCAAGTAAAGATTTAACACTATGCTGAGTTGGCTTCGTTTTTACCTCCCCAGAAGCTGCAATATATGGTACAAGTGTTACGTGAACATTCAAAGAATTTTTCCGCCCATAGTTCAACATTATTTGGCGCATAGCTTCAAGAAAAGGCTGACTTTCTATATCACCAACTGTTCCCCCAATCTCCGATATGACAATGTCATAATCTCCAGAGTTTCCCAGGTAAGTCATCCTTCGTTTGATTTCATCAGTGATGTGTGGAATAACTTGAACAGTTGCACCCAAATAATCACCGCGGCGTTCTTTTGTAATCACTTCGAAATAAACTTGACCAGTTGTGGTGTTATTATTTTTTGTGGTGTTAATATCTAGAAATCTTTCGTAGTGCCCAAGATCAAGATCGGTTTCAGCTCCATCATCGGTTACATAAACTTCACCATGCTGGAATGGGCTCATCGTACCGGGATCAACGTTTATGTAGGGATCAAATTTTTGAATCGTAACTTTAAATCCGCGAGATTTTAAAAGCAGACCTAGTGATGCAGATGTAATTCCCTTTCCTAAAGAAGAAACTACTCCGCCAGTTACGAAAATATATTTTACTCTTTTTCTCGCCAATTATTTGATACAAAACTCTCTATTTATAATTTTAATACAGGATAAAATGAAGAACAAATAAAAAAAAGAGGCGATTTTTCGATCGCCTCTTTGTTGCATTCAATTACGCAGGTGTAGCTACAAATTTTTTGATCCAATTAGTTGTAACTGATTTGGGTCTTACAATCGGCGAACCGATGGCTCGCGCAATTACGGCTTGTGCGCACACGCCCATTGCACGAGAGACACTAAACAGTACAGTATAATAATCGAATTCCTTCATGCCATAATAGTATAGTAAAGCGCCAGAACCAGCATCAACATTTGGCCATGGGTCTTTTGCTTTTCCTTGTTCCATTAGAACTTTAGGAACTACATTAAATATTTTTTCAACTAATTGAAAAACAGGATCTTTTGAGCAATAAGTCTTTCCGAAGTTCAAGAAAGAGTCAAAACGCGGATCGGTTACTCGCAATACAGCATGTCCATATCCTGGAATTACTTTTCCAGTATTTAACCAATCCCAAGAAAATTTATACAGATCTTCATCCGTTGGTACGCCTTTGAAATGCTTCTTTAAATCGAGAACAAACTTTAGGCATTCTTGATTTGCTAATCCATGCAAAGGACCAGCTAATCCATTTAATCCAGCGGAAAGTGCATAGTACAAATCCGATAAAGCTGAAGCCACGGTATGAGTAGTTGCAGCACTTACGTTGCCGCTTTCATGATCGCTGTGAAGAACAAGATATAATCTCATCAGCTTAGCAAATTCTCCGTTCGGATCTTTTAAGCCGTGCATTTGTGCGAAGTCTGCACCCATATCTAATTTTGGATTTGAAGGGATCCTTTTTCCTTTTCCAAAACGCATGCGATAGATTCCGGCAGCAATTATTGGAACTCTAGCAACGATGTTTAATGTATCTTCAAGAGTTGGGATCCAGTACTCGTCTTTATTTAATCCATTATCATATTTCTTTCTGAACACAGATTCCTTCTCCATCGAAAGAATGGCTGTATTCAACATACACATCGGATGAGAATCTTTTGGCATTGCAGCCAATACTTTCCAAACGTAATCGGGAACTTTTCTTCTCTTTTTAAGATCTGCTTGAAGTTGTTTTAATGATTCTTCATCAGGCAGCTCGCCTGTAAGAAGAAGATATAAAACTTCTTCCGGTAATCGATCAGCAAGTTTTCCAACAGGAATTCCTCTAATCAATAATCCTGTCTCTGGTGGTACTGCAGATGTGTCGCAGACTAAAGCTTTAACACCTCGCATTCCTCCGTAAGCTTGAGCAATAGTAACATCAGAAATTGATTTGTTTCCATGCTCTTTAATTAACGCTTTGATCTCCTCGCGTATAGCAGGGATTTGCTCAGCAAGTTTTTCTTTTAACGCGGGCATGATTCCTCCCAAAATTTATGTTAGTTTTAAATAGAACGGTTTGATATTTTATGATGTGTATCGTCATTGTTCGCACATCAAATTACTAAATAATAGAATTTTTATCAATTAAATGCGTGAGTAAAAAATGAATAGAATGAAGATTTTGATTATATTAATTGTAGGATTGAATTTGCCTATTACAGGCCAACCGGATTCTTCGATCAGCTACTCAAATCTAGTTAAAAACCTTGATTCCATTGTAAGAATGCACAATTTCTCCATTGGAATAGCATTTTTTGATCTAAAAAGCAACAATGGGTATTTCCATAATCCGGATTTACCGTTTCCGACTGCAAGTGCAATCAAGATTGAAATCCTTGCAGAGTTATTCAATCAAACTGCTAAAAACAACTTTAAGCTCACTGACCAAGTCAGGATTGGAATCAAAGTAGATGGAAGCGGAATTTTACAATTTTTTGATTATACAGATTTGAAACTTAGTTATTACAATCTCGCACTTTTAATGATACAGCAAAGTGATAATACTGCTACTAATATTCTCATCAAGGAACTTGGAATGGATAACATCAATAAATTTATTATAGATTTAGGATTAACAAATACGAAATTGCAAAGAATAATGATGGACTTTGAAGCTCGAGCCAAAGGACTTGATAATATTTCAACACCTAGAGATAAGCTAACGCTCCTCAAAAAGATTTATGAAAGAAATTTAATTTCAGAGGAAAGTTGTAAGAGAATGATTGACGTACTGTCTGTTTCAAAAAGTTCTCCCCTAACAAAAAATATTAAAGAAGATTTTAAGATTGCAGGTAAAGGAGGCGGGATTCCTGGTGTGCGCTGTGAGATGGGAATATTTTACTTCAAGGATTTTGAATACATACTTGTTGTGATGACCAAAGACTTACCTCAACAGGAATTGGGCGATGAAGTGATCGGCAAAATCTCGGAATTAGTATATAACTTTATGAAGCAGCAAAACAATTAATGACGCAGATGTAGTTAGATTGCCTTTTCACGGTTACAAATTATCTCAGCACATTTTTTTGAACTTAGGGCAGCACTTTCAATAGTTGACGGTAAACTTGTCATTGTCCAATCGCCTGAAAGGAATAAATTTTTAATATTAGTCTCTTGAGTTGGTCGAATTCTAAATGAATTCGCATCTGGAATGAACGTAGCTTTTTTTTCTTTGACTATTCTGAAATCAACTATTCGAGCATTTCCATAACAACGAAAATATTTTTTTAATTCTTGGTCACACAATTCAACAATTTCTTCTTTCGACAATTCTATCAGTTTGCCTGGATTGCTGACTACAATCGAAACAAATCCATTTTTCCTAAAAACCCACTGAATTGGTGACCCAACTAAAGAATAAAATTCTTCCTTCATAAAACTTCTGTCAGTCCACAAATGAACAGATAAAATTGGACTACGGCGTAAATTGAACTTATGATTACTCCCATACGATTGAGTTAGTATTTCATCGCAGTTCTCCCAGTCTACTGCAAGAATGTAGTAATCATATTCTAACTTACGTTTCTGACTAGTAAGAATCGAGCTAATTGAATTTTCAGAAAGATTAATTTTTTCTATTCCTTCTCCAATATTGATTGTACATTTCTTTTTATTAAAATATTCAATACAGCGGGTGACATACGAATTTGATAGATCAATTTTGGGAATGACCAAAATCGATTTTTGTGTCCCCGTAAGAAATATTACCTTAAGTACATCGATAAACATTTTTGCCGAAGCATCACAAGGTGAGCAATTAAGAGTTGAAATTGCAATTATATTCCAAAATCTTTCTTGCGAAACTTTTGATTGATTATTTTCGGTTAAAAAATCTACGACACTTTTTTCGAGATACTCATCGGAATCAATTCTTTGCAACTTATATAACATACTGATGATCTTGAAGCGATCCAAGATGGAGAGAGTTTTTAAATTCAAGAAGGATAAAGCTGCACTCAGTTTATTATTTTGTTTAGGTAATTGAAAAAGAGTCTCATTTCCGTTTGATAAAAGGAAAGGTATTCGAAGCCTGGATTGAAATTTGAAATTCTCTTTAGCTCCGATTATGTCCAGAAACAAAAAAGTAGAGTCGTATGCTCCAATCAACAAGTGCTGCCCGTTATCAAAATAACAATTCAATGTTCTGTCGAAATATGAACAAAGTCTCCCTCCGAGAGATTGCCTTTTCTCAAAAAGTGTTACATTAAAATTTTCTTCTGCTAAAAATACCGCCGCTGAAAGTCCAGCGATACCGCCACCAATTACGCAAACACTTTTCATTAGTAAACAACTTTATACTTAATCCACACTGCAAGAGTCAGAAATATTTTTTGCATGTGGGATATTTTAATCTTGGTTTTCAATACTTGACACTTATTCTTTTTTATTTTCTTCAACAGTTTTAGATAGATCAATCCCATTGCCCTTGCACTAAATAAGTTTTTCCGATCAGTTGTCTTTAAATATTCACCAGCCGATATGTAGTATTTCTCTGCCCTTTTCACTTGATGATCGATCAGCTTATTGAAACTATCATCACAAGTTTTTTTCAACAATTTCTCATGAGAATAATTGAACTGCAGAAGCTCATCTTTTGGTAGATAAAATCTGCCAATTTCTGAATCGCTTTTCAAGTCCCGAAGTATGTTTGTTAATTGCATTGCTATTCCAAGATTTATAGCAAAAGCTCGCGTCTTTTCTTCCTTGTATCCAAAGATTTCAATGGAGATCAGTCCAACAGTTGATGCCACACCATAACAATAACTGTAAAGTTCATCAAAAGTTTGAAAACGTATCGGTTCAATATCCTTTTCTACACTACCAATTAATTCCTCAAAATGAGCTATGGGTATATTAAACTTTTTTATGACTGAGGCAACTTCATTGAGAATTTCTACATCGGATTTTGATACAATAGATTTTTCCAATTCGGATCTCCAGTAATTCAATAGCTCAGATTTGTGTCTATTGTCGCTTCCATCAAGGTCAACAATATCATCTGTTACACGGCAAAATTTATAAACAGTAATAAGTGCATCCCTCTTTATCTTAGGAAGAAGTAGAAATGTATAATAAAAATTGCTGTTGCTTTTTCGCTGACAAATTATTTCGATTTCTTTAAGCAATGAACTATTTTTTTCTGAGTTCTGGTTCATTTAGTATTAAACAAAAAGCATTTTTATAAAAAGAAATATTTTATTTAGAATATTTAGTTTTGGACGTCGCAGCAAGATATTGTAATCTAATTTTTTTATTTTTCTAAGAATACTTTTACCACCAAGAATAGTCAACTTTATCTCTAATTTCAATAAACCTTTAAGATGCAAAATAAGTTTCTGCCCTTCATCAAACATTTCACCGGTTCGGTCTATCTGAATTTTTAGTAATTCTTTCAATGCCGGAGATAAGTCAGTATTTTTCAATTCATTAAAAGTGATTTGATTTTGTTGCATCTCATCTTGAGGTAAATAGCATCGTCCTTTCCTTAAATCAATAGAAAGATCCTGCCAGAAATTTGTCAATTGCAGAGCCGTGCAAATCAAATCAGACAATCGAAACATTTCTTGATCATGATGATCAAAAATCTGCAGGACAATTCGACCAACTGGATTCGCAGATTTTTTACAATATTCGAGTACCTCTGCGAAATTTTGGTATTCAAATTTTTCATTATCCTGAATAAAGGCTTCAATTAAGTTTGTGAAGAGGATTTCACTCAGATTGTATTTCTCGATTGTGTCGTATACTGCCGGGAAGTGAAGATAATTTTCCACATTCGATCTCTGAATGAAATCATTCTTATATAAAGTTAATTCAGCAATTCTTTTTTCGAACAACTCACTACCCTCATCAGCGATATCATCTGCAATTCTAGCAAATGCATATACAGCAAAAATATATTTTCTTTTTTCAGAAGGTATTAACAGAGAAGCAACAGGAAAATTTTCATAATGACTGACGGCAATTTTTTTACAATAGTCATAAGAATATTTCAAATCGAAAGCCATTTTATTCAGGAAAAACTATGTGAGGCTTTTGTGCCGAAGAGGGGATTTGAACCCCTACGAGCGAATGCTCACTACGCCCTGAACGTAGCGTGTCTGCCAGTTTCACCACTTCGGCAAATATTTTGAATAGATCCTGTGCAAAGATAATAAATTTCAAATTACGATTTACGAACAGAATTTATGATTATTAACTAACTAATTTGACTTTCAGCTAACGCAAAGCGATGAATTAATATTTTACCAATCAATTTTAATAGATGTAGTGTCTACATTCAACGGTGTGAATCCGCCGGTTGTATGAATATCACACATTTCCGGATTGAATTTAGAATTTACAACATCCGTTATTTTTACTGGACAGTTTTCATTTGCGAGTTTCGGGATCCCTTGCTGTAATGATTTTTCACAAAATGTTACGGTGGTAATATTTTCAGGTTGATCGAAATATTCCGGAATTAAACCAATTCTTTTATCATCATAAACCTTCTGCATGAACCTGCCCCAAATTGGAGCTGCAGCTTTTGCACCTTGTCCATACCAACCGGTGAATTTTACACGCTGATCATCAAATCCAACCCAAACTCCAGCACATAGGCTTGGTGTAAAGCCAACAAACCATGCATCAGCGAAATCTTGAGTAGTTCCAGTTTTGCCAGCTGCAGGAAGATGGAAAAATCTTCTTACACCTTGTGCAGTACCGCCATCCACTACACCCTGCATCAAATCTGTTACTAAGTAGGCAGTTTCTTGTGAGAGAGCTTCATGTGCGTATGTTCTAAAATCTTCAAGTAATAATCCATTTCTGTCTTCAACCTTTAATATCCCAATTGGCTCGATGAAAACTCCTTTGTTCGCGATCGTAGAGTACGCCGTAGTTAATTCAAGTGGAGTAACCTCCGAAGTTCCGAGCGCAATTGAATAAAATGGCTGAATAGTATTTTTTATTCCTAATCTCTTCGAGTATACTGGAATATCATGCAATGGAGCCATTCCTTCACTAATTAGTCTGACAGAGATCATATTTACTGAACCTGCAAGACCTTTTCGAAAACTCAAATATCCGCCATACTCATCATTCGAATTTCTTGGAGAATAAGTTTGATTGCCAATTTCGAGTGTGATCGGTTCATTTAAGACTTCAGTTGCAAGCGGATAACCATTATCAATCGCCACAGTGTAAATTATTGGCTTAAATGCCGAACCTGGCTGCCGTTTAATTTGAGTTGTGTGATTTAATCCATACATGAAATCATGATTTGCTCCGCCTACCATCGCACGTATGTGCCCTGTGCGCGGCTCGATTGCAATGAAGCCGGCTTCTATAGTCTGCGCAACTTTTTTTAGTGAGTCAATAAATCTTTGATCTGTCCTTAGTCGTGAAGCAATATTTTGTTTTTCATTCTCATTTGAAGCCGAAAGATAACTTGGATGGTTTTTTATCCCCTTCTCAAGAATTGATTTAATAAGATCAGATTTATTATTCCACGTCCAGCTTTTATCGAATAATGGTTGATATTCTTTTAAATGCTCAGCAACTGCTTCGTTAGCATGCTTTTGCATATTGAAATCTATGGTTGTAAAAATATTTAAACCATCACGATAGATATCAACTTCATATTTTTCAGCTTTTTGAATCAACTGCTGCCGTACATACTCCAAGAAGTGAGGAGCTGCTGATTTTGTGAACTCAGAAGTTTTCATTAAACGAATGTTATCCGATATTGCAGCTTGGTACTTATCCTCAGTTGTGAATCCTTGTTCATTCATGATTCTTAAAATCAGATTTCTTCGTGAGTATGAATTTTCTGGATTTCTGATTGGATCGTAATACCAAGGATTTCGCAGCATTGCAACAAGCAGTGCAGATTCTTGCAGATTAAGCTTGCTCGCAGGCTTTCCAAAGAAATTTCTGGCAGCTGATTCAATACCGTAACTCCCCCTTCCAAAATAGGCGATATTAAAATACATTACTAGGATTTCATCTTTAGTATAAGTTTTTTCGATTTGAACAGCTGTAATCCACTCTCTTACTTTTCGCAAAGCGATATCGAGCAGATTTTCTTCTCGCTCAACCAGTTGATATAAGTTTCTGGCTAACTGTTGTGTAATTGTACTTGCACCACCGCTTTTTTTAGAAAGAGTTATGATATTTTTTACAATAGCTTTAACAAACCTATCTAAGTCAACTCCCCAATGCGAATAAAATTTACGGTCCTCAGTTGCGATTAATGCATTTACTAAATGTTTGGGAAGTGAATCGATATGAGTTTCAATTCTATTTTGAATAAAAAATTGTCCAAGCAATTGCCCATCATACGAGTAAACATTCGATGCCAATGATGGACGCGGATTTTCAAGTTCTTCAAATGAAGGTAAACCCATGAAAACATATACAGATAAAGCAATAAATAAAATTAGGATCACAACTCCGCTGAAAATAAAAAACTTTTTATGACGACTAATAAAACCCTTCGAATTATTTTTACGGTATTTTGGATCAGTGAAATATTTTTGAAGTTCTTCTCTTGAAAAATTTTTCTTAGCCATTCTCTTTATCGATTATTTTAAATTCTCCATTTGAATACAGTCCATAACATGGCTGCTTAAGCCATGTACCCAAGTTGATATAGTAGCCGTCATTGTACCGTTCGAATTTTCGTTCGTGAGAATGTCCGAGCACTACAAAATTAAAACCTTCCTCAATTTTTTGTTTGGCAAACTCAGATAAACCATCAATAGTTCCATAATTTTTCCCATCGGTATAGTGACGTGACTTTCTTGAGAATGCACTTGCCAATTTCACGCCAATTGAGGGATGAATTTTTGAATACAATTTTTGCAGCATTTTATTTCTAAAAATTGATTTTAGTAAAAGATATCCGAAGTCATTTTTTACTAAGCCGTCACCATGAGCTAAAAAAAATTTTTTCTTTCTTAACTCGAAGGTTATTGACTGCTCCGATAATTCAATACCAAATGAATTTTTGAAATAGCCCAAGTGAGCAAAATCATGATTGCCAGATAAATAGAATATTTTCAGTCCCGCATCTGAAATATCTTCAATTTTCGTTAAAATACGATGAAAATTTTTTTGAACAACGGTTTTATATTCGAACCAGTAATCGAAAAGGTCCCCAAGAATTACTAAATAACCTCTAACTCGAATGATCTCATCACAAACATTTTCAAAAAACCTAATTTGCTCTCGTTCTTCGGCATATGAACGAAAACCAAAATGAAGATCAGAAATAAAATAATATGGTTTCTCGTCAGTCACTAAACTTCCTGTAGATAACTTCTTTTAGCAAATCATTTTCAGGATCAACTACTAAATCCATAACTGGTGAATCTATAATGAGAGACACAATTTGTTTTTTCGTATTGTTTACTAATATATGTTTCAGATTCATCTTATTTTCTAATATTAATCTAATCTCAATATCGTTTTCAAATATTAACCTTGGCTGAGTCTGTTCGATATTTATTGTACAAATATAATCGTTATTACGCTTAGATGTTGAGTAAGAAACAGTATAAAAAGGTTTTTCAACTGAAGAATAAATCCACTGATTAAAAAATTTCGTCAAATCGACTCTACAAGTTGATTCAAAAATATCTTTTAATGAGGTAGTCGATGAATTACTATATTTATTTGCTTCGTAGTATTTCCGAAGTGATTTGAAGAAATTCTCATCGCCGACTTTCCGTCTCAGCATGTGGAGGATCCAAGCACCTTTTTCATATACTGTATTCCC
Source organism: Ignavibacteria bacterium (assembly GCA_016873845.1). Taxonomy (NCBI): domain Bacteria; kingdom Pseudomonadati; phylum Ignavibacteriota; class Ignavibacteria; species Ignavibacteria bacterium. The sequence goes on along the minus strand of VGVX01000019.1, from coordinate 7,606 downwards.
GAATAAAAATCCATTCGGGTCATAAACCGGACCATAAAATAATTGTCTGGAGTTTAAATTTATCTTTTTTCCAGTTTGCTCCAAATAGATGTATGATGCATAAGTAGCGAATCCTTCATTCAACCAAATTTCTTTCCAATTGAATGGTGTTACAGAATTTCCAAACCATTCGTGAGCCAGTTCGTGAGCCAATAATCGATCATAAAGTTTCAAACCAGTTATAAAATTTGAGCCGATACTTGTCATCGTTTGATGTTCCATTGCTCCAAATTTCCAATCGAATTCCACGATACCATAATGTTCATTCTGAAATGGATATTCGCCAAATAAATTTTCAAATGCGGTCATCATTTGGGGAATAACTTCAAAATCTTTTTTAGCATTGTTCAATTTAGATTCAGATACGAAATATCTTAATGGAATGTTTTTCCCAGAAATGCTTATAAAGCTATTTTCAAACTCTTTATAATCCGCACCAGAAACTGAAAGTGAATAACTGGAAATTGGATAACTAACTTCATATTTATAAGACAGCCAATTTGGAGCAAACTGAACAATGTCCACTAATTTCCCATTTGATACTCCGACGGTTTTATTTGGAACAATTATTTCAATGTCAGCTAAGAATTTATCGGAAGGATCATCCTTGCAGGGCCACCAGGATTGAGCAAAATTCGGCTGACTCAATGAATAGAATCGTTGCGTTCCTTCAACAAAATCAAATCCAGCCAGTCCAATGTCGCGTGGTTCTCCACGATAATTAATTTCTATTTCTAAGATTTCTCTTTGGCTCAATTTTTCTTCAAACAAAATTTCAATTTTATTATCCAGGTGAAAAAAAATTGATTCTTTTCCCTCAGTAAAAACGTTTTCCACTGTTAAATTATCTAATAAATTGAAAACTATTCTATCAGAACTTTTAAGTACACGAATCTTGAAATGCACTCGACCGATAATAAACTTGCTTTCTGGAAAAACTTGAATTCTTAAATTAACTTTATGAACGTCAAACAGAGTTTGTGTTGGCTCAAAATTATTTTCATAACTTCTAAGAAATATTTTTTCTTGAATTCTGTTGTTCCCAAAGCCAATAATATCTCGAACTACAAAAGGTAGATTTGAAAAATAATCATCGGTGGATAAAATCAAAAAGAATATCAGCAAATTTATACCACAAAGGAAAGCAATTTTTTTAATCGACGTAAAATTCATTATTCAATTAATGTAATTTTAATAAAAGAATTTCATCCAACCAAATCCATATTGCTAAAGAGCAAATTAATTTATAGTTTGTATTAGGGAGAAAAATATGCTAATAGCTGCTTCGACTATACTTAGGAACACGATTGCGATGATCTTAGCGGGAGGTCAAGGCGAACGTCTCTATCCTCTTACGATTTACAGAAGTAAACCTGCTGTACCATTTGGAGGAAAATACAGGATCATCGATTTTCCACTCTCAAATTGTTTGAATTCAGGTTTCAGAAAAATCTATGTACTTACTCAATACAAATCCGATTCGCTAAATCAACATTTGTACGAGGGGTGGAACATCTTCAAATCAGAACTAGGTGAATTTATTTACAGCGTTCCTCCTCAGCTGAAAATGTCAGGAGATTGGTATCTGGGTACTGCAAATGCTATACACCAAAATCAAAACCTGATAAAACCTGATAAGGCAGACTGGATATTGATTCTTAGCGGCGACCATATCTACAAAATGGATTACTTGAAAATGGTTCAGCACCATATAGAGAACGATGCCACTTTAACGATTGCTTCAATTAAATATCCCAAAGAAAATGCTCGCAGATTCGGAGTACTTGTCACCGATGAAAACAATTGGGTGATAGATTTTCAAGAAAAACCGCGAACACCAATCGAAATTCCTGGAGAACAGGGATTTTCATGGGTGAATATGGGCGTCTATGTCTTCAATGCAAAGGAATTAAATGAAATTCTTGATCGCGACAATGATAATCCCAATTCATCTCATGATTTTGGCAAAGACATAATCCCTTACATGATTAGAGAGAGAATGAAAATTTTATCTTTTCCGTTTGAAGATGAAAACAAAAAATCTAAAATTTATTGGCGAGATATCGGTACGATTGACAGCTATTATGAATCAAGCATCGATTTGATTCATATTACACCTGAATTCAATTTCTATGACAGGCATTGGCCCATTAGAACTTTTCAATCGCAATACCCACCAGCAAAAACTATATCACACGAAGGAGAAAGAGTTGGAAGAACTTTAAACTCAATCATCTGCGATGGTTCGATCGTAAGTGGTGGTTTAGTGGAGCGCTCAATAATTGGTCCAGGCGTTAGAGTTAACAGCTATTCTTATGTGACTGATTCAATCATAATGGATAACGTAAGTGTCGGCAGGCATGCGCGGATTAGAAGAACAATCATTGACAAGAATGTTAAAGTTCCGGAGAATTATGAAATAGGATTTGATCTCGATGAAGATAAAAAGAAATTTACAGTTACAGATTCAGGCATTGTTGTTATCGCCAAAAATCAAATTCTTGATGGTAAAACAATCACACAAGCAAAATAAATTATTTTTGAAAACACTTCTAAAAAAACAATTCATGTCAATCTAATTGGTTTTTCTTTTCAAAATATTTAATTCAAAATGAGTTCTGAGTTAAAAAATAAGATTGAAAACTTACCTCCCTTACCTGGGGTTTATCTTTTTCAAAATGCTGGCGGAAAAATAATTTACATCGGTAAAGCGAAAAACATTAAGAATAGAGTTAAAAGTTATTTTACTTCGGCTCCATTATCCGCAAAAACTGAAGTGATGGTTAATAAAATTTCTGATTTAGAAGTAATCGTAACGGATAATGAAATTGAAGCTTTAATCTTGGAATCAAATTTAGTCAAGCAACACAAACCTCGCTACAACATCAACCTAAAAGATGATAAATCATTTCCATACATAGTCATCACAAATGAAGATTATCCACAAGTTTTCCCTACCCGAAGAATCATTAATGACGGTTCAAAATATTTTGGGCCATATACTGATGTAAAGACAATGAAATTTGCTCTAAAAATTCTTCGTGATGTGTTTAAGATAAGAAGCTGCAAATATCATATCGATGATGAAGTTATTCGGAAAAAGAAAATTAAAATATGTCTTGACTATCACATTCAAAAATGCGACGGACCTTGTGAAGGATTAATATCAAAAACTGAATATCGAAAAATGATAAATCAGGTTGAGAAAGTGTTACGGGGAAGAATCGATTCGCTCATCAATGAGCTTCATAGCGAAATGAATACCTTCAGCGAAGAACTTAAGTATGAAAAAGCAGCGGAAATTAAAAGTAAAATTGACGCACTGCAAGTTTATTCAAACTCTCAAAAAGTTGTGAGTTCAGATTACTCGGACAAAGATGTAATAACAATCGCTGCAGATATTCCAGATGCTGTTGCTGCAATATTTAATATTCGAAATGGAAAATTAGTTGGTAAAAAGAAGTTTATTTTCAGCTATCCAATTGAAACTTCAATGGGAGAAATATACTCATCAGTAATAAAAAATTATTATTCAGATTTTGTTGAAATTCCAGAAAATATTGTTGTTCAAAATGAACCTTATGACATCTCAGCGCTTGAAATTTATCTCAAAAACAAATCAAAGCTCGAAACAATAATTTTAACTGCTGATGATAGCCAGGATATTAAGTCACTACTAAACATGTGTTATCAGAATGCTTTACTCGAATTGAATGATATAAAACTACAGAGATTAAAAAAGGATGGAAAAATTTCTTACGTACTGAAATCTCTTCAGAGAGATATTTTTTTGAAAAACATTCCAGCAAGAATTGAGTGTTTTGACATTTCAACACTCCAAGGTTCGGAAACAGTTGCATCTCTTGTTGTGTTTGAAAATGGTAAACCGAAAAAAAGTGAATATCGTAAATTTATTATTAAAGATAATTCAGGGATTGATGATTTCAGAAGTATGGCCGAAGTAATCGAGAGGCACTACAGCCGTGTATTAGCTGAGAACAAAAAGCAGCCAAACTTGATTATGGTCGACGGTGGGAAAGGACAGCTATCATCCGCAGTTAGGGTGTTAAAGAAATTAGGTTTAACAAATATTCCCATAATTGGCTTAGCAAAACGTCTAGAAGAAATTTTTATCCCGAATGAAAAAGATTCTATCTTAATCCCGAAAACTTCTTCCTCTCTAAAACTTCTCCAGCAAATCCGAGATGAGGCACACCGTTTTGCGATCACGTTTCATAGAAAAAAAAGGGATGAGAGAACTCTTCGAACAGAATTGCTTTCAATTGAAGGGATCGGTAATAAAACAGCAGAAAAACTATTGACGAAATTCGGGAGTGTTGAAAATATTAAAAATTCATCGATGAAAAAGATTTCGGAAATTATTGGAAAGTCTTCGACGCAAAAAATTATTGCCTATTTTTCAAAATGAATATGCTTGTATCACTAAAAATATTACTGACTTCCATCGTGGTTTTGATAGTTGGAATAGGAATTGGTTCATTAAGCGATTCAAATTCAATTTCAGATTCCAAATCAAATTCAAGTTTTCAAAGTCGACCATTTATTAGAATTAAGCTGTCAAATATTCTCGACACAATTTTTACAGCAAAAGATTCATATTTGACAGTTAATCTTAAAACGCAAAGACTATTACATCATTTTAGAGATGGAAGGACATTCGAATATTTGTGCTCAACCGGAAATCCAAATATCGAAGAGGGTGTTATTACAAATGAGGGTATTTTTGTTATTCAATATAAATCGAAAAAAGTTTATTCAACCCAATTTGACAGCACTCTGCTTCTTAATTGGATGGGATTCAACTATGGAATTGGAATTCACGCTCTAAATGGCTCCGCATATTATCGCACTCTAGGAAAACGTGCTGCATCTCATGGCTGTGTTAGAGTCGGAAGAGAAGATTGCCAAAAGGTATATGATAACGTGGAAATCGGAACTGTAATCATGGTGCATTCTGAAAACAATGCACGAATAATTTCATTCACAGATGACATCGATCGGTTTATTTCTCCTTCTAAAAAAGAGATAGCAATTCTTTCGGAAAGAAATTTAGGTCTTTTATATTCAGGGAGAGTTCTCATTAGAGAAACAGATAAAATGATCATATCTGAAGATAACATTTCGCATCCTGGAATATCCATCGGCAATTTACAACTAATACCAAATAGTCAATACTATATTCCTCCGTTGAACTTAACTTCAATTCAAGCAGCAGACAGATTAAAAATTCATAACTGGATAAACAGAAATTATGATCTCAATATTTTTTATGAACAATTATTGGAATGAAAATGAATCTATATCTGATTCGTCATGGTAAAGCTGAAGTAAAATCTGAGAGTGGACGGGATTTTGACCGGGAGCTAACTGTAAAAGGAAGACGCAAAATTGAGTCAATCGCACTTCGGCTGAATGATCTCGGAATTACATTTGATAAAATTTATTCAAGTCCATTGGTTCGAGCGAAACAAACTGCAGAAATATTTCTCCATCATATGATAAACGAGTGCGATTTTGAAATTAACAATACCTTAGCAGCTGGATGCAACGCAAAAACTTTATTGGAAAATATTCTATTCGAACATGAAAAAGTTGCCTTAATTGGACATGAACCTGATATGTCTCAAATATTATCAGACCTTTGCGGTGCTGTGAATTTACAATTTAAAAAAGGTGGAATCGCAAAAATCGTTTTTGAAGGCGAACCTCGAATTGGTGCAGGGATTTTGGAATTCTTAATCACTCCAAAAATATTTAAATAAAAAAAGGTCAGGGAATACTCACACGAGAAATTTACTGACCGCTGCTTCCTCTCGGACCTGACGGAGTTGGGTAAATTCAAGTCGAGTAAACCTGACCAAAATTTGTGGAGTTGAGGAGGATCGAACTCCCGACCTCTTCGTTGCGAACGAAGCGCTCTCCCAGCTGAGCTACAACCCCACATCAATAAAATTAAAAATGTATAATTAAGAATTGATAATTATTACTTCTATTTTGAATTCTCATTACAATGATAATGAAAAAGCACATATTTTGAAACATTTATACTTTCAGAGCATTTCTGTAAATTGAATCCACTTTGATGACAAAAGAAAAAATAACAAATGTTGTATTGGCACTTATCACTCTTTCAGTAATAATAGATGGTATATTAATTTTACACTACTTGAGACTTGGTAAAACAATTTCTGCATTTGAGCCTGGATTTCAAATTGTTATTTATCTAATCCTTGGATATGGTATATATCTAATGCGGAGAAGTTATTATTGGATACTTTTCATTATAAATTCCATAATGATTCAATTCCCAATTTTTCTTTGGATCTTTCGTGATGTGAAGTTTTATGACAAGGACCCCATAATTCTTATTGTCACACTTCCCTTGACTGCCGCACTTATTATCTTGAGTTTAATATTTTTAGGACTTAAAATTGATCGGTGAAAATTAATAAGAAATCTACTGAATCAATTTATTTTTTCATTTCGACTAGAAACAAAAAAGCCCGTCACTAAGTAACGGGCGTGTAAAAAATGTACTGATTACGAGGCGTGCTCCAATAGTCGGAGCATAATTTATTGTACTTCTAACTTATTACATTACAATATGTTACACCATCTCAATTTAAGACGTGCTCCATTGCAATAGAGTTTGCGAGAGTGAATATACTTCATGGCTCTCTACATGCTTCAGTCTGAGAATAGAACATGAAAAATGCCACCTGTTTAATAAACTGTCCACTAAAAACCTCTCACTAAAACTTTATTTAAATCTGATTTCATCATGATATGAACAAGCTCATTTAAATTTGTTTGTGCTTTCCAACTAAGTAATTTCTCTGCCTTAGATGAATCTCCGATTAATAAATCAACTTCTGTTGGTCTGTAATAATTTTTATCAACACGAACAACCACATCACCTGTTTTAAGTCTACTCTTATATAATGTGTCTTTTTTTTTTATTCCATTAGTTTGATCCAGGAGATCAATTGCTCTCTCAATATTTATCTCACTAATCCTACCAAACTCATCCGCTGATTTGCCTTTCCACTCTATCATTATTCCAAGTTCGCCAAAAGCTAATTCAACAAACTTACGCACAGTATTGGTCTCTCCTGTTGCAAGGACAAAATCATCTGCTTTTTCGTGCTGGAGAATCTTCCACATTCCTTCGCAATATTCCGGAGCAAAACCCCAATCCCTTTTTGCTTCAAGATTACCAAGAGTTAATACTTTTTGTAAACCAGTCACAATTCTTGAGGCTGCACGTGTAATTTTACGACTTACAAAAGTCTCCCCACGACGGGGAGATTCATGATTGAATAGTATACCATTACAAGCGAAAAGATTATATGCTTCCCGGTAATTTACGATTATCCAGTAACCATATAGTTTTGCTACTCCATAGGGAGATCTTGGATAGAAAGGTGTAGATTCATTTTGAGGACTAATTTTAACTTTGCCAAATAGTTCACTTGTCGATGCTTGGTAAAATCGGACCTGTTTTAATCCGACTTCTCTAATAGCGTCTAAGAAACGTAAAGTGCCA
>VGVX01000018.1 GCA_016873845.1 Ignavibacteria bacterium | reverse complement strand
AATCTCAATCCACCAACGCCTGCAATTCTTCTTGATGGCTCAATGCTCCCCTTTTTCGGATCGACTCTAAAATATGGAATTGTTTGCGCTTCAAACATCAAGCTTGTACGTTCATTCAAGGTAAAGTCTATTCCCCCAAAAGCAAGCACCATATTTTTCTTTTGTTCGCTTGGCTCTCTATAGCTGTATGTAGGTGAGATAAAATACGATCTCACATTGCGGTATCGAAGGTCAGACACCATAACGCCTAAATGAATATTCGTAACTGGATTCATTTTTTTAGAAAGTGCCGCATAAAATGAAGTCATCCTTGCATCGTACTCAGTTGAAGTTAAGCCAAAAATTCCAAGATCGGGAGCTGCAGTTTGAATATCGTAATTACTTGAAGTATTCCATTGATTGTTTGTTTTTAACCCGACACTTAACCCGGGGAGCGTTTCATTTTCTTTTAACACTGCAATTTTTAAACCGAGAGAGGCAAAATTTTCAGACCTGCTAAAAACCGATCCAAGTAAGCTTACCGTACTGACTTCTACATCACCAAATCCGCCAAGTCCCAAACTCAGTGTTCCCAAAAAGCCATCGGTATTGCTGAACCCGAACGAACCGCCAACTAGAAGACTTAAATCTAAGGAATTTAAAACCGCCGCATAAGGAATAGAAAAAAGTCTGCCAATTTGATGACCAAAGGAAAATTTAACCTCTGGTTTTTCAGCAACTTTTTCTTTTTGCAGCAGCTTCATTCCACATCTTGTGCAGAAATTATTGTTGATTAAATTTTCTTGTTTACAGTTCGCACAAATAATGCTCTCTGATTTTTGTTCGACTTTTTCACTTTCTTGAGCAATTGTAATGGAAGCAGTTAAAGTGATTGCAAATAGAAAAATAATTACTAAACGCCACATATAAACCTCTTTATTAATTTTTCATTTATAATTTACTAATCTTCTTTCAAAGATTTGAGCTCTATTTTTTCATTCAACCGCATTATAGGATAAACGTTCCAGCTTTGGTCATAGTATGGAGAAAGCCGATAAAAATATTCCAGTCGTTTATACGGATTATTTGCAAATGATGAATCCGAGTTTATTTTTTCTGAAAAAGAAATTTTTAAGTTTGGATCTGATTCGATCATTTCGAGTGCATACTTTTCCATTACATAATCTTCAAAATATTCTTTCCGTTCAAAGATTGAATTGAAGAATCCCCAATAAACGAATGAATCAGGGGCTTTTGGCTCGAGCAGATTTACAAGCACTCGAAATGCCAGCTGGTCTGTTAATGCTGCATATGTTCCTTCAGGAATAATTACTTCTTCAAAAAAAGAATTATATTTTGCTGAAACTGCAATGCGGGATTCGTATGGTATTCGCTGCCAAACCGGAGTTTCATCGAACTTGTATTTTTCAACCTTCAATTTTATTTCTTTGGTTAGTCTATGGAGTTTTATTCCGTGTAATTTCATTACATCTATAATCTCTTTAAACTGGGTTGGAATAAAATACGCAAAAGGCGCTTCCACCGAGTCGACTACCCTTACATTGTTAAATAGTGGTACTTCCAGTTCAGACTTTTCATCGGTGTACACAATTTTTTCTTTTCCAGATATCTCGCTTGGTTCTTTTCGATAATTAATTCCTTTGAAAATAAAAGGAATTCCTTCGTCTTCTGTTTGATATTTCAACGGGATTGCCTTTTTATCACGAATAAAATCTCTGAGCGATTGTTCTTCAGCTTTTCTAACAATTTCTTTTACTTTTTTCGACTCGGAATTTATTTTTCTTATTACAACATCAAGTGCTGAGTAAGTTGCAAAGACTCTCGATTTGTAATCTTTCAGCATGTGAGTCTCAAGAAGCAGAGCTATTTTATTTCTGATCGCAGTGTATCCATTTGATAAACGCGGCCCAGTCGCTCCATCGACAATTCCTTTTTTAATTTCATCCCCGCGAAACCAAACATACGGAGCAATTAAAAATCCATCCTTCTCTACTTCATTTTCAAAATATGGGATAAAGGATTTTTTCACCCACTCACCAAGAATTGGATGAACATTTTTATCTTTCTCGATCGCGTAAGTCATTGTGTATTGGTAATCCGCACCATTTGTTACGTGACAATCGACAAACATATCAGGCTGCCAAGCATTAAATAATTTCAGCCAGGCTTTCATTTCCGGTGAATCGGCTTTCATGTAGTCGCGGTTAAGATTTAAATTCAGTGAATTCACACGCCAGCCCATCTCTTTCGGACCGTTTTGGTTGATCCGGTTAAATGGACTAAATCGTTCGTGTCCATCTACGTTAAATACCGGAATGACCATTAAAATCACATTATCCAAATAATGAAATTTTTCTTTTGTCACTAAGATATCTCTGAGCAAAATCATAGACGCATCTTTGCCATCAATTTCACCAGAATGAATTCCATTTTGAATCATTAAAATAACCTTGCCGGATTTTTGTGCAGAGAGTGGATTAAATTGTTTGTCTTTTGATGCGATGAGCACGAAAAGCTCTCTACCCTCCGGAGATCTGCCAAATGAAATTAGCTTTGCATAGGGTGAATGCTTCTCAAACTTTTTGAAGTAATCGATGGTCTCTTTGTATCGCGGAGTTTCAAGATAATTTGATTTCTCAAAATGTGTAATCCATTCATTGGAAAAATTCCTTTGAGACAAAAGAACATTTACTGAAAAAATTTGTATGATTATTAGAATTAGAGTTTTAATTTTCATTTAGGAACCTGTGATAATTAACAAATTGATGCTAATAATAAATTAATAAATAATCGATTGCAAGAATGATTGAACGGGCAAAAAAACAATTAGCCGACTTAATTCAAAAGGTCGAATTAAATCACGAACTAGCAAAAGATTTGTTCATTTCCGAAATTAAAGAAGGGCAGTATAATGTTTTCGTTGAGATTTCAAGAAACCGCGACTGGGTAAAGTTAATAATTTATTACGGCAAAAAAGGCTTCAAACTGCAAATTCAAGGAGATAAAACTTCGAAGCTATTCAAAGACATTGATGAAAATATTTTTGGATTAAATTTATTCCCACCAGCTGATGAAATTCAAGAACCTGGAAGCTATATCGGAGTGGATGAATCCGGAAAGGGAGATTTTTTTGGACCGCTCGTGATCGGAGGATTTGTTATAAATGAAAAAATTAAATCACAATTAATTAATTTAAAAATCCGAGACAGTAAGCTTTTATCGGACAGTGAAATTAGATTTTTAGCTGTAAAAATTAGAAGTCAGTTCAAGGAAAACTACAGTACAGTCCAAATAAATCCGAAGAGATACAATGAGCTGTACTCTAAGTTTAAGAATTTGAATCAACTTCTTGCTTGGGGTCATGCACGGTGCATCGAAAATCTACTTACGAATAATGATACGACAATTGCAATTTGCGATCAATTTGGAAACGAAAGTTCAATAAAAAATGCTTTGTTAGAAAAAGGTAAAAAAATTGAGCTTCGTCAATCTTTTCGTGCAGAAAAATTTTTAGGCGTTGCCGCTGCTTCAATTCTTGCGCGGGATTCTTTTATTAATTGGATAGAATTAAAATCAAGGGAACTGAAAATCGCTATACCAAAGGGGGCAAGCGAAATAGTGAAAACTACGGCAAAAAAAATTCTTGAGAAATATGGGGCGGAAAAGTTGAGCGGCTTGGTAAAACTCCACTTTAAAACTTCAAAGTCCTTATTTTAGTTCACTAACTGAAGTTACGCAGAATGGCCTTATTGTCATGTTAAGTCCGCCTCGGCGGACGAAACATCTAATAAATCCCGAAAAGTACAATTTCAGATTCTTCATCCGTCAGTTGACGGATTCAGAATGACTGTTTTGCGTAACTTCAGTCACTAAGATTTTTTTGGATAAAAAATCTTTACCAAATTAACGGCAACTAAGCCAACACCTACAACCACGAGAGAAATCAGCGCAACGAGATCAAGACCCATACTGAATTTATTTTCAGATTGAGTGTAGACCATACCTGTAATTCTATCTTCTATTTGAACTGCAGTTTTCGTTTCTGTCAATAGATGGAATCCTTCAACTCCCCAAGCAACCAACAAACCGATGATGATCGATGAACAGATAAAAAATATCAGTCTTCTTATACTTACTAAATTCATTTGTTATTCATAGTTATATTTAAACTAGATAGTCCAAAATTGTAATAAGATTTATGAATCTTCCTGTTCGTCAGATTTATTTCTTAGCAAATTTAGTTTTTTCAATCTATAATGGAAAGTTGAATGCGGGAGATTCAAAAGTCTCGCTGCTTTTCGAATGTTCCATTTAGTTTTATCGAGTGCTTCAATATATTCTTTAACTTCTTCTGCATCTCGCAGATCTTTAACAACTACATTAATTCTTTCTTGATAAATTCTTTTGTCCTTATCCTCTTCACTTTGCGGGGTGGATTTTTCTTTCACGTCTCTAAGTTCATGACGCAATCTGGATATTTCGGATTCTTTTTCAGAAAGCATCTGCTTGTATTTTTCTGTTTTCTCTTCGAATTTTTTCTGTGCTTCAGAGAAAGAGATTGAAGTTTCTTCAGTTTCAATTTGTAAAGAAGATTCTTCAATTTCTTCTTTTGGGATAGTTTTGGTTTGTTGTTTGACTGACACTCTCCGATTATCTTTCAAATAATAAAATAGGAGGATCAAAGATCCAACAAGAATTAGTGCAACGACATAGAAGTACCATTTTTTATAAATTTGCGATGTGATAGCGAACTTCAACTCCGCGGTTTGGTCAATCCAATTAAATCCATCGAGAGATGCTTGAATAACTAACCTATAATCTCCTGGCAGAAGATCTTTAAAAATAATTTTATTTGATCCTGACAAATAATTCCAATTTTCTGCATCAAGCTTGTAGCGAAATCCAATCCTCTTTTCATCGACGAACGAAAAGAGCGAAACGCCAACCGATATCTCATTTTCTGATTCGGGAATAACGATGTTATTCAAGGGATATACACTTTTATTTGTTTCAAAACTTGTGAAAGTGATGTTGTGAGTAAATGGTTTTCGCTTTAAATATTTCAATTCGATAATTGTTAAACCCGCATTTGTTCCTGCAAATACGAGATCATTCACCTCGTCATAAACTAAATTGTTTACTGCATCGGATAGCAATCCTTCGCGCGATGTAATGATGTCAAATTCATTTTTCGGGAGAATTCGATAAAGCCCATTAAACGTTGCCGTCCAAACAGTCTCATGCTTATCTAGAATAATGTCTTCAACTGCTTCTGTTTCAATTGAACCAAGTCTTGGAGAATAATTCGTAAATCTTCCATTTTTTAATGAAGAAACTCCTTGTTTAGTTCCGATCCAAAATTTATCGTTGCCATCGTCTGTTATTGAAGTAACAAAATTTCCAATCATACCTTGCGAGGATTTTAAGACGTGAAGATTATCGTTGTACAACTTCACAAATCCACTTTCCGTACCTATGAGAATCTCATTTTTCAAAGTGACGTGAATTTTGTTAATCACATTGTTCGGCATCTCGTTTTCAATTGTGTATCGATCGATAATCTGATTATCCTTGAAAACGTATAAGCCTGAGTCAGTTCCCACATAAACTTTTCCATCAAAATCTTTCGCAATAGATTTAATTATTCTCGACGGCAGCCATCTATTTAGCGTTGCATCGGAAATTCTTCCATTCTGAAAATCTTTTACTCCATCATCTGTGGCAAGTAATTTTTGCGCCGCGCTGATCGAAACAACATCATTCACACGATTCGTGCCTGAAAATTTTACTGAATAGTTTCGCCAGGATTTATTTTGGAGATTGAAAACTGATGCACCTTCATTCGAAAAAATCCAAATTTCTTTATCGTGCTTATGAATTTTTTGCACAGCAGAAGATGTGTTTGGAAAGAGAGATGGATAATTCCGGAACGCAAGCGAATTTAGTTTCACTACTCCATTTAACGTTCCGATCCAAATATTTCCTTCGCGGTCTTCATACAAAGAGGTCACAACGTTATGAGGAAGTCCATTCTGGAAACCTATGTAATCTTTTTGTTCACCCTCAATTCGAACAACACCAAAATCATTGCCAATCCAAATCGCATTATCATAGGCAGAAAGCAAAGATGTAAAATAACTTGTCGATTGACTTTGACTTGAATGAACTTCCGCCAAAGAGTTATTCGTAATTTTATAAATACTCCCCTGATCGACAGCAAATAATATGTTAGAGTTATTATCATATATAACTCTGCTTACTTTGTTTGATTTCAATCCTTCTGCTGATGTGAATTTATATTGAACTCGATTATATCTGACCAAATATAAACCTTGTTCGGATGCAAGCGCATAGCCATTGTCTATTTCTAGAATGTCTGTAAAGTTAACTTCTGGAAGTCTAATATTATTTAGAAGCGGAACGATTTGCGAATCTGAATGAACAATAAAAAATCGGTTGTCTTCAGAAAGAACTAACACATTCTGATCTTTGGATAGACGAATTACTTTAATTTTATCAGGAATAGGAGAATTTGACGTGTTAAATTTTTTTATTTCGCTCGATGGAGAAATTTTTAATAAGCCTTTATTACGAACTGCAATCCAAATATCGTTCGATTTTGATTGAAGTATTCCTAAAATTTCAGATGAAAGGGCTGGATCGTATCCTGAAATATTATCAAACTTGTATCCATCGTATTTTGAAACTCCGGTCAGTGTTCCGAACCACAGATAGCCATTCTTATTCTGAGTTATGGATTTAATTGAGTTGTGTACTAATCCATTTGAAGTGTTATAAAGATGAAAATTGTAAAGCTGCCCAAAAGCAGTCTGAACGAAAATTAAAAATATTAATGTAAGAAGCTTTTTTTTCACTGTGACTTAACAATTGAAAATATTAAGTAATGCTTTGAAAGTCAACGAATGAAACCTAAAAGAATTTATTTCTCGGCAAAGACTGTCATACTCAAGATTTGAAATTCTTTATTCTCATACTCTTCAATTTCTTTATCTGATAAGTAGTTTTTCAGAATTTCTTTCGGAATTACAATCTGCTTTTCTTTTCTGACCTGAATATTCTTAAAGCCAGCTGACTTGACAGTCTTAATGTATTCTTCCTTTTGTAAAGCTCCGGCAACACAGCCAGCGTACATTTCGGCGGCTTTTCGTATTCTTTCCGGCAGTTCTCCTTTCAAAACAATATCAGACACACAGAAATGCCCGGTAGTTTTTAGCACTCGATAAATTTCTTGAAATGCTTTGATTTTATTTGGAACAAGATTTAAGACGCAGTTGCTTATCACGACATCAATAGACGAAGATTCAATTGGCAGTTTTTCAATTTCCCCTAACTTGAACTCAACATTTTCATAACCAAGTTTTTTATTATTCAAGTTAGCTTTATCAATCATCGGTTGTGTGAAATCCACTCCGATGACTTTTCCATTCTCTCCGACAACTCTTCTTGCAATAAAGACGTCATTGCCGGCACCGCTTCCAAGATCAAGAACTGTATCTCTAGTTTTGATTTCAGCAAACTCAGTAGGAAGTCCGCAGCCCAAACCAAGATCTGCATCGGGCACATAACCTTCTAAGCTTGTATACTCATCCGCCATGATGGTATAAACTTGTTCACTACCTGCGCAGCAGCTTTTTGCTTTTTTCAAATTGACTTCTGCCAATTGCGAATATTTTTCTTTTACGATTTCCTTTATTTGATTATCGTTCATAAAATCCTCCTAAATTATTTTTTCTTTTCAGTTGGGCAGCAGCTAAAAAGTTCGTTGAAAATATTGATTAGCTCGGCAATAACATCTGGATTGAGACAGTAACAGACTTTCGGACCCTCGATCTCGCCTTTAATAATGTTCGCACGTTTCAGTTCGCGAAGATGCTGCGAAACGGTAGATTGTGCGAGCGGAAGTTCATCAACAATCTCGCCGCACATGCAAACATTTTTTTCCGCAAGAAATTTTACGATCGCAACTCTCGCTGGATGAGAAAGTGCCTTCGCATAATCGGCTAACTTTTGATCTTTCTTGCTGAAAATATTTTTCTTCGATACTGCCATATTAATTACTCATTACATATCGTAAATATACGATAAATGTTTCATGAAAATGCAAAAATTTTTAATTACTGTTTTTCTAATTAAATTTGTTTAACAAATAACAAAGAATTTATGACGACTGAAATTTGGTATTGGATAGTTTTTACTGTTTTAATTTCCGTTATGCTTGTTGTGGATCTTTGGGTTACAGATCATCGGCACGGAAAAATCGGGATCAAATCTGCTCTGATTTGGAGTGCAATTTGGATTGGCGTGGCTTTGCTTTTCAATGTTTCTATCTATTTTAAATTCCCAAACGGACACGTAAAAGCATTGGAGTTCCTCACCGGATATCTCATTGAAAAGTCACTTTCTGTCGATAACCTTTTTGTTTTTATAATGATCTTCACAGTAATGGGGATCGATCAGAAAAATCAGCCGCATATTTTGAAATGGGGAATTTTGGGTGCAGTGGTTTTTCGTATTATTTTTATTTTTGCGGGCGTTGCTCTGCTCGAAGCATTCGATTTTGTGATTTACATTTTCGGGGCAATACTTTTGTACACTGCTTATAAAATGGCTTTTATGCACGATAAGAAAATTGAACCTGAAAAAAATATACTCGTACGGACTGCATCAAAGTATTTTCCGATTAAAGCGGATGTAGATACCGAACATTTTTTTATCAAACATGGCGGAAAAATCTTTGCAACGAATTTATTCCTAACACTATTGCTGATTGAATCGACAGATATTGTGTTTGCAATTGATTCGATACCTGCGATTTTAGCAATTACCCGCGATCCGTTTATTGTTTTGACTTCTAATATTTTTGCGATACTTGGCTTGCGAGCGCTTTATTTTGCTTTGGCAGGAATTATGAGTCTTTTTAGGTATTTGAAATATGGAGTTGCGTTAATTTTATTTTTCGTTGGTGTGAAGATGATATTGGTTGAATTCTATCACATCCCTGTAGCTTTTTCTTTGGTTTTCATTGCAGTGGTTTTAACAGGCTCTATATTAGCTTCGGTTTTTATTAAAAAAGAATCTGTTGTGAACTGATTCTTAAATTCCAACGAATATTATTCCAATTCCGCAAAGAAAGATCGTTAAACCTGCAAGTGTGTGAACGTGCTTCTCCAATCGATGCAACGGAAGAAGTTCAATTCCCCAAAGTCCGATAAGAACCATTGTAATCATTGTTAAAATAGTAAAGATCCCGAAAACAGTTGTCACCAATACTATTCCGAATACACTCTCTGTTGCAGCAGGAAACATTAAAACGGGGATCAGAGCTTCGCATGGACCCAAAACAAAAATAATGAACAATACCCATGGGGTAATTTTCTTTCCTTCTTCACGATGGACGTGAGCATGTTCTCCGGAATGAGCATGATCATGTGTGTGATAGTGAATGTTATCACTCTTTTCATCGTGCGAATGAATATGAAAATGTTTGTGCGGTTTATTTTTGATCGAATGCCAAATTCCATATACGGTGTATAAAAGTCCAAATCCTAATAATAACCATGCAGCAACATCTCCACGAAACGACTCAAGAGCTTCTAGTGAAAAAAGCGAAACGCCAAATGCAATTCCAATACCGCCAATAACAACTGACGAAAGGACATGCCCTATTCCGCAAAGCAAAGTTATCCATATAGTTTTTACTCTCGACCATTTGCCTGCTTTAGATAATGCTATGAATGGAACATAATGATCGATTCCAACAACTGTGTGAATAATTCCTACTGACGCAGCAGTTAGAGCTAAAAGATATAATTCATTGTTCATAGGTTTTAACCAACTTTATGTTAATAAACTTTGTGAGTTCTCGCGGCTTCGTGTCTTAGTGGCCATACAATTAACGTGATAAAAAAGATTTTTGAAATTACCACGAAGGCACAACGGCACCAATGCACACAAAGAGGCTTTGATTAATCAAAAACGATTTTCAAAACTCAATTACTTTTTTCATTATTTCCAATCTTTATCTGGGAGACTTTGATCATTCCCGCAAAAAGCATTACGACACCGAACCATTGAATTGCATCAAGCATATTTCCGTGGACAAAATATTCGAGCAGTATTGCAGTGAATGGAAAAGCTAATTCACAAATTGCCGAAATGGATGCAGGAATACTTTTCAATCCATAATAATAGAGAAAGATCGCAGCCCCGCCGGTGGTAAATGCAATTATCAAAAATATCAGCCATTGATGATTCGTAACATTCGATATGCTTCCAATTTGACTCAAGCTTAAAACGATTACAAGCATTATGATCGAGCTTATCAAGAATCTTAAATATGTTCCAAGCTCGAATCCGACATTTCGCAAAGCACGTTTGCTGAAAACAGTAGATGAACCGAAACTAAAAGCTGCGATTAGCGAAAAAACCGCAGCGATCGCCGTCTTATCTCCGGTTGTGAATATTGGGAGATTCGCTCCAAATGTCATTATGTATGCACCGACAATGGCAATCCCCGCCCACAAGTAAAAAATCTTTGGAAGTTTTTCTTTGAGCAGAAGCGAAGCAAGTAAGATCGCAAATGCCGGCTGAAGCTTTTGAATTAGAATCACGACCGAGAGATTCACGAAGTTGACATAAAACAAAGCTTTTGTGATCGTCATTGTACCAAGCGCTCCGCCGAGCATTGCAACTGCAAAGAACGCAAGCCAATCGATTTTATCGAGCAGCTTGATTTTTGGAATTTGCTTGATGAAAAAAGGTGTCAGAATCAGAGCAACTATTGAGCTTTCAATAAAAACTACTAGCGGGACGGGCAAAGCATAAAGCGATGGTCTTAAAACAATTCCATCTAATCCCCAAAGCGAGGCGGCTATGATCACGGCAAACGGTGCAAATCTATACATCAAAAATTCTTATGAGTTTTTATTTTAATTTAATACTAATGATGCGAATCTAAAAAGGTAATATTTCACGTAAGCATGAAAGGTGTCAAATCATATATAGAACACAAAGCACGATTCTCTATTTCGCCTATACGGGACTCTGTTTCTCACTTCTTACTCTATTTCTATAAATATTTTATCCCTACGGAATTTTTAGCTCCATAGGAGCAATATAATTTTAGTATATGAACGCACAAAGTTACAAGTCCCAGAGGGACGATATATTATTCTGCGCCAATCCTGCTGGCGGCAAGCAGGTTGATAAGTATTATTTTAATCGATTCATGATATTCCCCAAAAGTTTTTTTTGTTCCTAAAACTCCATGTCGAAATTAACCATGAAGGAGAACTCTTGACAACACACTGTTTTTATCTTAACATTGCACCAGCGGGATAAATGCTATGCGCAGCTGTTTTACATACAGTTCTTTTACTGGGCTTAACAGAAAGAATAATAATTCACCCGTTTATCTCAACCAAATATTTTCTCCCTTCTTCTTACTCAATACTAAGTACTCAGTACTAAATACTATTGGGGGGGGGCAAAATGCTGATTTACTTGCTGCTATGCCAACCACTTTTCCACTGCTTAACGAAGAACTTAAAGCCCTTAGTTACTTACCGCAAACAGATATTTTATGAACTGAAGTTTTATGCGACTGGGTTTTCATGAAGAAATCCGACTTAAATAGAACTTTATTTCTTTTCCTTTAATAAACAGGATGAAAATGAAAAAAATATTTTATTGGCTGATTGCTCTATCTGTTGTTCAAAATGTTCACTCTCAGTCTGTTGAAGGGTTAATTGAAAAATACCGTGATAGAGGATATGTAATAACTAAAGTTGAAAAAGACATTTATAAAATTGAAAATAAATGGGGTGATGTATTAAACTATGTTGAACTAACAACATCAAACGAGGCTAATCTAAAATTATTCGACGATCCAAAGTTAAATTACCCTGATCCGCAGTATATCTACCCATACGAGTTGGATACAACAATTTACGGGCAAAAATATAAGCTTTGGAAGGAAATTGATGTTTCAACGTATTTGCCATCAGACCCTATAGTTATTGCGGATGCGAATAATAATGGTTTGCCGGAAATTTATGGAGTACTGTACGGATTGGATACACTTGATCTGCATAGTGTTATATATGAAATGGATTCATTAAAGAACTTTCCGCTAAAGTATATTTATAAACCTGAGCCATGGTTCGTACAACATCCAGTGACAATAGGAGACATAAATGGAGATGGGATAAAAGATTTAGGCGTTAGAGCGGGTCCATATACAATACATCATTTAAGATTTTATACAGGAAATAGTATCAATTCTCTGCCAACGAATTTTATGTTCATTTCAAATTATTTAAATGGATTAGTAACTAATTGCAAAATTTTAGATTTGGATAAAAACGGTAGAACAAATTTAATCTGTCGTTCAGAGACTTATATGAGAATTTATATACTCGAATATAATCCGCTTACTAACAATTATGATTCTGTATTTTCAATGCGGAGTCCATTAGATCGACAACTTAGAACTTTTACAGTTGGTGATTTCGATCAGGATGGAAAAGGTGATATTTTTTTCGGAAGCGGTACAAAACTATTTATGCTTGAAAATGTTTTTGGACGAGAATACCAAATTGTATGGGAGACTACACTCCCCTATTCGAATCTTGCTTATTTTATGGTAACAAACGATTTTAATAAGAACGGCAAACCGGAATTTTGGGTGGGTTCTCAATTTCTTCCCACATATACTTATCCTTTTCTAGTTCTTTGGTGTTTTGAATCTAACGGAGATAACAGTTATGAACTAATTCATCAGATTTATCTTATTGATGCAGAATCCTGGATTACAGGTTATGCCCTACCTTCGGATATAGATAACGACGGAGAGGAGGAACTAGTAATTTGCGTAGCCGAAAATTTTGTAATTATCTTAAAACCCAAGCGAGTTGAAGGCAAATATATCTTTGAACCGTTTTATATCAATTTTTCAAAAAGGTTTAACTATTTTTCTGTCAATACTTATGACTTCGACAATGACGGTAAGCTGGAACTAACTATATCGGGAGACAGGTGGCGAACTTCTCCATCTCAAGCATGGACTGCCACGCGGATTTATAAAGAAAATTTTCTATCAAGCGTTAAAAATGATAAAAATACTAAACTGGAAAATTTTAGAATAAGTCACAGCTATCCAAATCCATTTAACAGTAAAACACAGTTTAAACTTCTTGTTCCAAATAACCTTAAATCCAATCACTTTGATATTAGAATATTTAATCTCTTAGGAAAAGAAATAAAAGTCTTATTAAATCAGGAATTGTATTCGGGCGGTCATTTTATAGAATGGGATGGTAAAAACAATGATGGATATGAACTTGCTAGCGGAATGTATTTCATACAGGTCAAAAACCTGCAAACTATTCAAACAATCAAAACAATTTTAATTAAATAGAAGGAATTAAAAATGAAACATTTATTGACAACATTGATGTTTATTTTTTCTTTTGAATTATATGGACAAAGTGAGGGTTGGAATAGTGTGGTTACGACTGGATTAGATTTAACGAATTTCGATAAAGCAGAAGTTTATACAAATAAGGATGGAAATCATATAGTTGTTTCCAATAATTCAACTGTAAAATATTATCGATATAACTCGAGCGGTTCTTATATCAGCGAAACAGAATATACGTTTGAAAGTTCCGGAGGCGGAAAATGGGCTAATATTACTGGAAGAGGAGATGTGGTTTGTGTGGTCTATAGAAAAGACAATTATATAAAGTATTATAAATCAACAAATTCGGGAGGTAGTTGGAGCCTTTCTTCTTCATACGACATTTCTACATCTACCTGCGAAGGACTTGATGCGTTTTACGATAGCGATTTTGATTATCTGCATGTAGCAGATTCAAGATATAATAATGGTAGGTACAGAGTATATTATTCCCGATTTCAAGATACCACACCTGTTGATGAAGGAGATGTATCTGATTGTGATAATACAGACGCAAAATATCCTTCAATTCGAGCAACTTATTACAACGATGCTAGAAGAGCGCATATTACCTGGCAGTTAAGCACTAATGTAACCCGCACACGGGATAAATTCTATTACCCTGGTGGCGGAGGTATCTGGTCGGTTTGTGAAACTATTTCAAGTTACACTGCAGGTTCAATGATTTATTCTACCAGTGATGACAGTCTGTATATATTTTATATATACGATGATGGCGAACTTGTTCGTATTAGGCAGAAAAAGAAAATAGCTGACGCTACTTCATATGGGACGAACTATCTCACTGTTGCTGAAAATGTTGACAATGTATTATGCACTGTCAGTCGTACTGTAAATAATAAATTAAATATTATTTATTCTGCCTCTGGATTAAAACATAGAACTTATGACGGTGCATGGAGCTCAGTGGTTTCTGTAGCAAGCGGAAGCAATTTTAATTCTCTTAGCAGTTCTTCTGTTTCAAATGATATTTATTTGATCTGGAAAGATAATGGTTCTTCCTACATGCGGTATTGCCAATACGACGCCAATCCATTAGTTCCGCAAAATTTCTCAATTACTGTCGATGGGGCTGGACATCCAAAATTAACCTGGACAAAAAATTCAGAACCAGATGTAGTCAGAGCGGACAATAACACTGCCTATAAAATTGATAGACGCATTGATTCTTTGGGGACGGGAAATTTTGGTCCTTGGTATTATTTCGCATCGCGGGATTATTCCAAATCTGATTTTACAGATGAATCAATAGGTTCGGCAGGTTATGGTCCTTGTAAAGTTGAATATAGAATCAGAGCAAGGGATTATACAAGTCATCATTCAGAATATTCATCAACAGTTAGTATCAGCTATGGTACAGGTGAGAATAAAATCGCTGTAGGGAGAATTTATCCAGCTCAATTTACCCTTGAACAAAATTATCCTAATCCATTTAATCCATCAACAAAAATTAGGTTCAGTATTCCAGTAAATCAATTTAATGCCGTACTTACAACACTAAAAGTCTATGATTTGCTTGGAAACATTATTGGAACTATAGTAAATGAACATAAAGAACCTGGCGAATATGAAATTGACTTCAATGCCGAAGATTTTGAATTGCAGTCCGGTATATATTTTTATGAGTTAAGGGCTGGGAATTTTTATTCTGTCAGGAAGTTTTTGTTGATTAAATAATTTTGTTAAACTGAGATGCAAGCTGATCATTATTCAGCTTGCATCTCACTTATCTGTTAGGTGCAAAAAGTATGTATAAAATATTAAACTTAATAATAATTATTTTTCTTTTACCCACATCACTTGTGGCACAATCTTTAGAATGGCGTACTTATAATAAAAATAAAACTGGGATTACCAACTCAAAAATTCTATCGATTGCGATAGACAAGAAAAAAGTAAAATGGTTTTTAATGGGAAATGGTGATGTTGTAACATACGACAATTTTAATTGGACAAATATCGAAATCCAAATTCCAGGAATACCAAAGTCTACGATTAAAAAACTTCTGATAGATAAAAACGATAACAAATGGTTTTTGACCAACGGCTATGGGCTAGCAAAATACGATGGAATCGAATGGACTATCTATAACACCGCGAATTCAGGTATTATGGAAAACATAATAAATGCTGTTGCATTTGATTCTATTGGAAATATATGGATCGGTACTGAGGAAAAAGGATTAATTAAATTTGATGGCACAAACTGGACAAGATATTGGACGGGGAATTCTGGACTTCCAGAAATAAAAGTAACCGCAATTACTATTGATAGATTTAATAAGAAGTACATCGGAACTGGGTGGAACGGCGGATTAGCAATATTTAATGATACAAGCTGGATAACATTTAACAGAACTTCCTCACGTATTCCTGAAACAATATTAGACATTTATATTGATAGACATGATAATATTTGGATTGGTGGATATCTTGGAATTGCTATTTTTAACGGAAGCAGATGGATTCATTATTTTAAGAATGATTCACATAGATTTACAACAATTACTGAAGACAGTGCTGGTCGAATTTGGATAGGTTTTCATGGAGACGCTCTATTTCCGTCTCATAGATTTGTAATAATTTTCAATGACACCACCAATTATCTCCAACTTGACGAAATGAACTCTGGATTACCTTATTCATGGATCAATATAATACTATCTGACGGCTCAGATGTTTTTCTGGGGACTAATGATAATAGAGTTGTTAAATACGATTGCGCTGATTGGTTTATTTTCGATAACAACAACACCGGCATCCAAAACGATTATGTTAAAGCTGTTGCATACGATAAATCCGGTAACATCTTAATCGGAACTTACGGAAGCGGAATTGTATTTCATAAATCAGATAAAAACACAACAAGCTGGCGGGGTGAAATTCCCGGAACTTACATACAAACTCTTAAAACAGACTCTGCTAACAAAATCTGGGTCGGAACGCAGTTCAACGGATTGCTTCACTTTAATGGTGCCAAATGGGATACTTTCAATACTTCGAACTCACCCATCCCAAGCAATAACGTACTTTGCGTTAACATCGATTCATACGGGAACAAATGGATAGGAACCGATAATGGTGTAGCTAAATTTAACGGAATCAATTGGACTATTTACAATAGATATAATTCTGGTCTTCCGGGCAGATACATCAGCTCAATTCTGATAGATAAATTCAACTATAAATGGATTGGAACGGAGAATGGCTTGGTTATAACCGATGAAGCAAGCTGGGGTGTTTACAATACATCGACTTCCGGTTTACCGGAAAACTGGATAATCTCATTGGCAATAGACAGTCTAAATAATAAATGGATTGGCACTTGGCGTTATGGATTGGTAAAATACGATGGGACTAATTGGACTGTTTACAACACATCGAACTCCGGGCTCCCAAGCAATTGGATAAGAGTAATAAAAGTCGATACAATTGGAAACTTATGGATTGGAACAGAGAATGCAGGTTTGGTAAAATACGATGGAACGAACTGGCAGGTGTTCAATGTATCTAACTCCGAGCTTCCGAGCAACTCCATAACATCAATTGAGATTGACGGAGCGAATCATAAAATTATCGGGACAAATGCCGGATTATCTATTTACCGTGAAGGTGGAGTGATACTTGACGTTAAGGATTATCAACCCGCAAACGTTCCAGAGAGATTCTCTCTATCGCAGAATTATCCTAATCCATTCAATGGAGTAACTAGCATTGAGTATTCAGTATTGAGAAGAGAACATGTATCTTTGAAAGTCTATGACGTGCTCGGGAGAGAAATTGCAACGCTTGTTGATGAAATTAATGACCCAGGAATTTATAATTCTCAATTATCAATTCTCAATTCTCAATTATCCACTGGGATCTATTTCTATCAGCTCAAAGCCGGTAATTACACTGAGACTAAGAAAATGGTTGTAGTGAAGTGAAAAATAGTTAATCCTTTAAAACATTTGCAGCATGCCTGAGATTTAACTGCATCTCATCCTTGCATCTTATAATTAATTTGTTAACTTGAAACAAAAAAATGAGGGCCCTTATGGTAAAAATACCGACAACTGTCGTGCTTTTTTTTATTATTCTTGCTCTAAGCAGTTGTTCTAAAAAAGAGCATCAAACTCAAACTGATCAAGGTGAAGTAAAATCTCCGACAACAATACAAGACAATCGTTCACTTGTGCAGGTAAAAATCCTCAGCATTTATAAAAAGAACGATGAGGATTATTCACTTAAGCTGCGTCTTATAACTTGCGAGGATATTGGTTCGCTGCCGAGTATGGCTGCTGCCGGAGATGAAATCATGGTTTCCCCAAATTTCTATTTGGATGAAAGAGGAAAAATAAATTCTGCAGATCAAAGAAACCAAAAGTTGAAATCGCTATCGAACAAACGCGAAGGAGATACTGTTAATTTAATCCTAAAACTAACACTAAAAATGGGTTGGTTGATAATGGACATGCAACAATAAAATTAGGAGAAAAAAAATGAAAAAGTTCCTGCCTCATTTATCACTTCTTTTTCTAACTGCAATTACAAGTTTATCCCTGATCTTTCAGACCTCGAGTGAAAATTCAAAAAATGAATTTACAATTAAAGACATGCTCGCTCATAAAATAAAATCTAAAAAAGAAAATAAAGCCGCTTACGACAAACCAATGGAAGCTATGAAATTTTATTATGATCAGCGGGCTTTTCCAATCGGTTATATTCCGGATAATTGGCGAAGTGGTGCATTAGAGCATATTAAGAAATTCAATTCCCCCTCTTTGAGTACTAAAGCTGCTGCATTATCTTGGACGCAAGTCGGACCAAATAATATAGGAGGAAGACTTCGTTCAATTCTAATTAATCCATCGAATACAAATATTATGTACGTTGGTGCAGTAAGTGGAGGCGTCTGGAAAACTACGAATGGCGGAACGAGCTGGTCGGCATTAAAAGATGACATGGAAAATCTCGCTGTTTGTGCTCTCGCAATGGATCCGGCGAATTCGAATATAATCTATGCCGGTACCGGAGAAGGATATTTCAATGCCGATGCAATCCGGGGCGAAGGAATTTTTAAAACTACCGATGGCGGTACAGCGTGGACTCAATTATCATCAACAAAGAACAGCAGTTTCTACTATGTTAACGATTTACAGTTTGATGCAACAACTGGCAGACTCTATGCTGCTACTCGAACTGGACTTTACTACACTGTTAATGGCGGAACGAATTGGAACCTTGTAAGCGGCGGATTAAGCGGTGCATCTGCACACTGTATTGATATTGAAATTTCAAATACTTCTCCGACAACTATCTTCGCAAGTTATGGACAGTTCAATCAATCAGCGATTTATAAAAGCAATGATGGGGGAAGTTCATTCAGTGCAATTCATTCAGTAACCGGAACTGGAAGAATAGAATTAGCTACATCTCCATCAAATAACCAAATCGTATATGCTGCTTTTTTAAACTTAAGCACGAGCGGTGTTTCACATTTCCAGAAATCAACTGATGGTGGAAATACTTTTTCAGCTGTGACAGTCCCCGGTCCATCGCTGACTGCCAATAATTATACCGGCTCACAAGCTTGGTATAATAACATTGTATCTGTTCATCCAACCGATCCAAACATAGTTTTCGCTGGTGGAGTGGATATGTTTAAAACTACAAATGGCGGTACATCATGGTCGCAAATTACAAATTGGTATACTCATCCTTCCTATGCCTATGTACATGCAGATCATCATGCGATTGTTTTCCATCCATCTAACGCAAATACAATGTTCGTTGGAACTGACGGAGGAATTTATAAATCCGTAAATAGCGGAACGGCTTGGACTGCACTAAACAACGGACTTGAAGTAACTCAATTTTACTATGGTGCGGTCCATCCGACCTCAGATGTTTTTTACGGCGGGACGCAAGATAATGGCACGCTTAAAACAAGTTCAGGACTAACTTGGACAGAAATCCTAAGTGGTGACGGCGGTGCAACTGAAGTTGATTTCAATACTCCTTCGACACTTTACGCTGAATACGTATATCTTGCATTTTTCAAATCAACAAACAATGGCAGTTCATGGACAAAGAAGATGAGCGGAATTCCTGTCGGATCAGGATATTGGGATGGAACGACCGAGCGCTGCCAATTCATCGCTCCGTTTATTATGGATCCTAATAACTCACAATCTTTAATTGCTGGAACTTACAAGCTTTATAAAACAACAGATGGCGCAAATAATTGGTCTGCCATTAGCAGCGATTTGACCGGCGATGGTTCTGGTTCTTCTGGCGCAACGATTTCTGCTATTGCAATCGCTAAAGGAAATTCAAATGTAATTTATGCCGGATGCAGCAACGGCAGAGTTCAGGTTACAACTAATAATGGCGGTTCCTGGTCAGTCGTCTCAAGCAGTTTACCAACTTTGTATGTAACAGATATCGAAATCTCTTCAACCAATCCTGGGGCTGCTTATCTAACTTATTCGGGTTACACTTCATCAAGCAAAATTTATAAAACGTCCAACTACGGATCGACGTGGACAAATATTTCTTCCGGTCTGCCGAATTTGCCTGTAAATTGTGTTGCTTTAAATCCAGATAATGCAAGCCAGATAATCGTCGGAACAGACCTTGGAATTTTTTCATCAATCAACGATGGCGGCACTTGGGTAACTGATAACGGCGGTTTAGCTAATGTCAGCATTGCAGATCTCGATTATCGGTCAAGCGACAAATATTTGTTCGCAGCAACTCATGGAAGAAGCATGTTCAAAGCTCCACTCTCAGGCGGGACTACTCCAACCGAAGTAACTTTGAATTATGACGATGGAATTCCATCAAGCGGTTATTATTGGAATACACCTGGTGCAGGTTCTGCAAACCGAATGACTCCAACTATCACACCTGCTAAAGTAACTCAAATGAGTATTTACTTTACTGGGATAAATGCCGGTACAGGTTCGTACCAGCCATTTATAAAAGGGAAATCAGGTTCGGCGCCTGGATCGAATCTTACGACGCTCTCAACTCGAGTTGCTGTTCCTCCCGGTTGGGATGAAATAAATCTCTCTTCTTACAATATAAATGTGAGTGACGATTTCTTTGTTGGACTTTTTTATGATGGAACAAACAAGCCGATGTATGGCTTCGATCCGATTGATAACGGCAGGGCTTGGGATTTCGATGGCGTGTCTTGGTCATCCTGGAATGAGACATATTTCATGCGTGCAAAAATTCAAACGCTTACATCTGTGGTTGATATAGAAACGAGAGTCCCGAAACACTTTGATCTTTCACAGAATTATCCAAATCCATTTAACCCCGTTACGAGAATAAAATACAGCTTGCCGAATGAACAATTGGTTTCTGTAATTATTTATGATTTAAATGGAAGTGAAGTTGCAAAGCTGGTGGATAATCATCAAGCTCCTGGAACATATACTATCGAATGGAATGGAAAAGATAATTCCGGAAGACAAGTTTCATCCGGTGTTTACTTATATAAGATAGAAGCCGGAAATTTTTCTGAGCTGAAGAAGATGATACTGCTGAAGTAATTTTGTATAGATAAAATATAGATTCCATCCCGACAAGTCGGGATGGAATCTTTTTAATATCCATTTAAATCACAAGTCCAGTTAGTGGACACTCGAAAAACAACTACATTCAATGGTTCTCGAGTACGATTTCGAAGAAATCGTGTATCGAGAGAACTAAATTAAGATGCCATCCGTCAGCTGACGTATGGCATCTTTTTTTTATTGAGTGGAATCTTTCAATTCGTCAGTGAGATTGAATAGTTTTTGTACTTGACTTTATTTGCCGAATGTATTACAATTACTTGTAGTAGAGATTAATAAAAACTGCTGCTGAGATTTACAGAGCCAAATCTTGAATCGAAAAAAATACTGCTCTTGGTTGACAATAAATATTTTAACAATTTATTTTGGGAGGCGGTATTAAACACTTTTTAATTGCAATTCTAATTTTTTCTTTGTACAAGATTTCTTTCTCACAAGAGCTAGTTACCGAAGGAGCTCTTTTTGTTGGAACTTTTGGAGTAGGCGTAAATGAGCAGATAACTTATACAATAACGAGTCAAAAGACCACCTGGGAAAAACAGAGTACAAGCTATTTCCCAATAACCAGTAATTCTAATTTAATATCTAGTAGTTTAATTACGACAGGTATTAGCGATACAAGTGATCCTTCTAAGTGGGATTGTTGGTTTTCACATTCAATACCACCAGGTGAAAACACACCGGAAATAGCATTTGGACTCTATAAGGTGACCACTAGTAAAAGTCCGTATAGTAAAAGTCCGTATGTGTATTTTTATTATGATACTCGTGATAATCATTATGGAGATCAAAATCCAGATGTTTTTATAAAATTTGTATTTGGGACACCAAATAGGTTGTTTTATAGTCCTAACGCATCCGATTGGACAGAATATTCATCAGGGGATACACTAAACGTGTGGGAAATTAAGAACTATAATAATTCCCCTCTGACAATTTATTTCGAACCTCCCTCTCCATATAACTTAGAGATATCTTTCGAACCCGGAACACAGCATCCAATACTTACATGGTCATCAGATGAATTTAACACGGGCTTTCCAATTAAAAGAAAATCAGGGGATGGTGATTGGGTAGATAGATGCACCTCGCTTACAAATACTTTTATTGATAATGAGATAACTTGGCCAGGGGGTAATCAAACACAACAAATAAGTTATAAAGTACGTGGATTGAACGGTACAATTTTATCTGCAGCGTATTCAAATATTGAATCTATTTTGATCGATCCAGAATTACAGAAAAAAGCTGTCGGAGGTTCACCAGTAGTTTTTACTTTAAATCAAAATTATCCCAATCCATTTGGCGAAGCCACCCATTCGGGTAATCCAACAACATTCATCAGTTACTATTTGCCTATAGAAGGCTTTGTGACAATAAATCTATATGATTTTTTGGGAAGAAAGATAAAAACTTTAGTGAATGAGTTCAAATTACAAGGTAAATATCAAATTGAATTTGAAGCAAGTAATCTAACAAGTGGAGTTTACTTTTATAAAATTAATGTTGGTGATTTTTATGATATTAAAAAGATGATAGTTATTAGGTAAATAGAGAAAATATCTATTTACTTCTTTATTTAAGTTTATACTAAATACAAAAGGAGATATACAATGAAATTAAAAGTTATAATTTTGTTGCTATTATTTTTAACAAACATAAATCTCGCGCAAACAAATCAATGGTTGTTTATTAATAGAGTTAATTCGGATTTAGAATTTGACATAGTTAACTCAATAGAAATTGATAACTATGACAATTTTTGGATCGGTTACTCTTTATATGGTTTTCACTCTGGTTTACTTAAATATGATGGAATAAACTGGACTCACTGGAACATCTCTGTAAGAGACACACTCCCATGGCAATTTACTGCGGTAAAAGTGGATAGTTCAAATTGTAATTGGATAGACCATGGCTACCGATTTTATAAATTTGATGGAATTAATTGGAATGTATATAAGTATGAAGGAATTGGAGCTATGGGATATACAAAATTCCCACAAATGGAAATTGATAATAACGGTAATAAATGGTCGTTCTCCCCAACACGTTATGGCTTGATAAAGTTTGATAATTCTAATTTTACACTTTTTAGTCCAATCAATTCACCTATGCCAACTGGATATGGGGGACAAGTGAAGAAGGAGGGGGATTCATTATGGATTTGTTCTTATAAAGGGCTCGTACTTTTATATAATGATACTTGGAAAATATTCGATACGACTAATACCACGATGCCATCACAAAGATTTTTTTCTTTCGCAAAAGATCTGAACGGAGTTAGATGGTTAGGCACTGCAGATCAAGGATTACTGAAATGGGTAAACGACAGTACATTTATTTCATACAATACTTCTAACTCCCCAATGCCAAATAATTTTATAAATGTTATTACTGTGGACAAAGATAATAACTTATGGATTGGAACGGATCGTGGTTTAGTTAAATTTGATGGAACTACTTTCACGACATTTCCGGATGTTACTAACCCTTGGAGCATAATATCAATGAAGATTGATAGATTTAATAATAAGTGGATAGGGACGTTTTCACATGGTCTTGCTATATATAATGAAAATGGAGTTACTGGAGTTACATCAGTTGACGATGAATCGTTCTCAATTCACTCATATTCTCTGTATCAAAACTATCCGAATCCGTTTAATCCATCTACTGTTATAAGCTATGAATTACAAAAGCCGAGCTTTGTAACTCTAAAAGTTTATGATGTTCTAGGAAGAGAAGTTCAAACCTTAGTGAATGAGTTTAAACAAGCAGGAAAACATTTAGTTAAATTTTCTGCTGCAAATAACCTATCAAGTGGAGTGTATTTTTATAAACTGACAGCCGGAAAATTTTCCGAGCTGAAGAAGATGATACTGCTGAAATAATTTTTCATTAGAAAAGATGCCATCTCAACAAACCGGGATGGCATCTTTCTGCAGCCCTCTAAATCACAAACAGCCAAACTATCTTTGCAAGGATTGCAATATCTTTCGTGCGGAATTTTCTTCCCGTTGACAGCATATGATTCACAACGAGATAGAAATCGCTCCCAATCTTTGGCTGCCAGTTGAAACGGTAATTGATGTTAATCTCATTTTCTTCATTATTCCACTGAGCAAAAATAGAAGAATAGATCATCGTTGTGAAATCGTAACGGATTCTAGTTCCGAACTCATTAGTTGTGAAAATTCCTTCACGCAGCTTAATCGTATTTGTTTCATAATCAGCCGAGATGGATAAATGCTTGCTCAAAATTGAGGAAACATTCAGTGAAAAAGACTTTTTCTTTCCGGTTAAATAATCTCCGAAACTGTATTCAACTCCGCCGTAGATTTTTCTGCTTCGAGAAGTTTCCAGGTCAACTTCATAGCTCGTGTACCAGTATTTCCCGATTGGGATCACGGTTGTATCGAAGATATTGAAATCGCTCTCTAAAAAATCAAATCTTCTATTGATTTTAAATTCAAGATTATCATCTGCATTAGTTGACAAACCGATGGGTACAAAGCTTGCTCTAATAATCGAAAGCTCGCCCTTATCATTCCAATAAATATCCGACTCAATCGGCTCGAAGTTCAATCGTTTAACTTCATTCCAATTAATTCTTGGAGAGACTTTCAAATTGAAAACAAGAGATTGGAAGCCTGTTCTGTACATAAATCCGATTCCAGGATTAAAATCTTTTTGTGCATATCTATGGCTGGTAAAAAAATTGATCAAATCATTTGGATAATTTATGAAGAACTTGCTCCCCCAGGAATTTTTTCCCCCATCAGTATCCTCTGACTTCATTACTCCACCACCGATTGCCATAGTCTGATCGCCGAATATTTCACTAAAAGTAAAATTAAAATCCCCAGCATAAACACGATTGAATTTATTTTTCGAAATCTTATTAGTGAAAATAAATCCGGCATAAGATTGATCGAATAGATCGTATTTCATTCTAACCACACCATAATTGGTTGTAGGTTCAGCGCCACGTTTTTCGGTTTGGATGTTCATTACACCAAGCTCGACCTTCTGGATTCTGCCAACAAGTCTTGCTCCTGCAATAATCGGGATTTGCGCTTCATCACTAATTCCGATCCGCCTGCTGTAAAATAAATTATTGCCCGCTCCAAAAGTGTAATCGAAAACGTTCGCGTTTTCTAAAAAGAATTCCCGCTTCTCAGGAAAAAATAGCGGAAACTGAGTGAGATTGATCCTTGCTCTGTCAGATTCGACTTGAGCAAAATCCGTGTTGAAAGTCAAATCGAGGGAGAAGTTCTGTGTAATTCCATACTTGATATCCAAACCGGGCTCAAAATTTTTTTTCTTTACCGATTCACCTTGTTGAAACCCTCCTGTTAAAAATGGCTTAATGTAAATTGGATCCCCCCTTTTAATTTTTTTTATTCCTACTAGATCACCAGCAAAAGCAATTCGAAATAATCCAAGATTTTTCCCTGCTGCAGACCAAATCGCTTGTTCATTCAATCTTCTGATCTGTCTAAGTAAATTAAATCCCCAAGTTTGTTCGTCTTTATCGTGAAATTTAAAAGTTGAAAATGGAAAAACTAATTCGGTGCTCCAGCCGCTGTCGACAATTGCCGAACTCACGTCCCATATTCCATGCCATTCTTCATTGAAGCTGCGATAATCAAACCCATAAAGAATAGCATCGTCTCTCATTCCGAGCGGGTTTGTACCAAACCAATAAGCATTCCGGTCGTCGTTAAAAGTATCGAATATCATCATGATGTTATCATCGCCGCGCAGATTTCCGTCGCGCTTCAATTCGCGTGCAACTATTTTATCCGGCTCAGGATCGTAGCACATAATTCCGAGGTAGAGGTTTTCTTTATCGTAAAGAATTCTTATCTCAGTTTTGAATGTGGGATTTTCGCCTGCTTTTGGTTCCTGCTGTAAAAATTCTGAATTCGGTACAGCTAAACTCCAGACGGAATCGTTTAGCATGCCATCAATTGAAGGCGGAGTAAAAATTTCAACTGCAGTGACTATTTTCTGACCAAATCCTTCTGTTAGGAAAAAAGTCATTAGAAAAATAAATAATAAAGCGAGTGACTTCGATATGTTCGGCATAGTGAGGGCAAAAATACTAAAAATAATCTCGCTTACGAAGTATTGATCTCATATTCGATTTAGAAAAACTATTCAATGATTATCTATTTCCTGGCTGTCTAAAAATTAATTTTTTCTCATTAGTCATTCCCACGAAACCTGTCCTCACGCAAGTGGTGAGTGGGAATCCATAATATTTTCGTTGGTTTTAGATTCCCGTCAAAAGGATGCTGAGCATTTACACGGGAATGATAAATTGAAGTACATTTTAGTCAACCACACTCGAAAACCTAAAAAAAATTTCACGGTTCTCGAGTACGATTTCGAGGAAATCGTGTATCGGGAGAACCTCTTGTGCCAACCTCATTTATTTGCTTCATGAAAATTCTTTGAGGTTATCAAATTATTATTTCAGATTTAGGGGATCGATTTGGATGTAGAGAAAAGAATCATCACTCAAAAACTTTTCAATAATTCAAAAAATCGACTTAACTTTGTCACACTTTGTAATAATCTAATTAAGGATATGTAATGCACAGATTTTATATGATCTTGTTTTGTTCGTTGATAACTTTTTCTTCTGTCACGGCTCAGCTGTTTCAGTTCATTGCAATGTCCGACAGCCGCGGCAGCAACAACGGAGTGAACGAAGCGGTGTTATCGACTATCGTGAATCATATTGTTGAGAATCAAAAAGATGTTAAGTTTATCGTGTTTGCAGGAGATATGGTCGCCGGAAATAGATTCGATCCGAATTTAACTTACATGCAGCTTCAATTCTGGAAAAAAGTTATGTCTCCTATCTATAATAATCCGAACATGGTTTGGCCTAAAGTTTGGCTGACAGTCGGCAATCACGAAGTTCAGCACCGCGACGATGAAGATAATTTCAGGAAACTCTTTCCCGATGTTTTCATGAACGGACCGGATGATGAAAAAGGTTTGACATATTCATTCGACTACGAAAACTCACATTTTGTTTTTATGACCAGCGACCGGTGGCATTACGGCGATTTAGCTGATACAACCGACGACAAACCTGACAGACATTACATCAAGCATCTCGACTGGCTTGAGAACGATCTATCAAATGCAAAATCACGAGGCATTAAACAAATTTTTGTTATAAGTCACGAGCCTGCTTTTCCAATTGGTGGACATTTGAGAGATGGACTCCCAAACTTAGGCAGAAACTTTTCTCCCCCGTTAGATTCAACACGCAAATGGTATCTCGATAGAAGAAACAAGTTTTGGAGTTTATTAAATGAATATAAAGTAACAGCATTTATCAATGGACACGAGCATATGTATGGCAGGCAATCTGTTGATGGAGTTTTTCAAATAACAACCGGTAGTAGCGGTGCACCTTTATACGAATTCAATCCAAAGTATGGTGATAATCCTGAGCAGAAAAGATATGGTCAAGAGATGACATACATTGAAGCAATTCCTTATTATGAAACGCTAAATTATTACCATGGCCCAAACGAAAACTCACAAGCATCAAGAGATTTTGTCGGCTATCGTGCATTCACCTATGTTCTATTTGAAGTCTATGATGAAAAAGTTGATGCCGTTACATACGGAATTTTTCCGGAAGACGGTTCCTTTACAAAAATTGGAACAGAAATAAAAGTTATTGATAGATTTACGATAAAGAAAAAATAAATCATCCGCTTCAAGTAATCTTACAATTTACTTTTAACTAAAGTTATGCAAATTATATAACAATAAGCGAAATAAGGGGTTAAATTTGTATTATGAAAAAAATAATTTATCAAACCACCTTATTCGCTTATGTAAATATTTTATGTTTCAGAGATATCCGTCTAACATGCACAAAAATCTCTGAACAGTTTAATCAGAACATAGTATTTGATTCCAACCCGCCTGCCTCGTAAGTTTAAGGTTAGCGGGCAGGCAAAAATCCATATCCCGACTTGTCGGGACGACAAGCTTCTGCCGAAGGCATTCCTTCGGAAAAAGAATACTTCTCTTTAAAGAGGATTACAACAATTACATATGTAAAAAATATGGACATTTAACCGCAAAAAATCAATAATTTCTCCCTGACTTCGAGTACACCGTCTCTTATTTACAGATATAACAAAAACAATCAATTAGATAATGCTTTTTATCTCAAAGCACGATCTCATCTCAATGAATCCTGTAATGCAGTTTCAAATGATTGCTGGTACAATGCATCTCCTTCCTTATAACCCCCGGCTTCTGCCTCAATGATTTTTAGTGAATCGGGTACATCTTCATAAACTGTAAGAATAAAATTGTACTTGGCGCTGTCTAAATTGTAAGAAGCAGTTCCAATTGGAATTTGAATTGTATCGAAAGGATTACTTCCATAAATACGAAATACATTTGTAATGCCGTAATAATTATAGTTGGTCGAGTCAGGATGTTTAACAAATATTTTAGCAAGTATGGAACGGTACTCGTTTTTATCTACATCAACGTCGAAAATGAGTTTCCGTGAACTTGTATACCCATCTGCATCATTATCTACCAGGTTGATCCAATTTAAATTATTTTTTACAACGGTGTAGAAATAGCTGTCCTCATCGTGAGTTTCGAATTTAACGTCGTTAAGAATGTCAGATGTTCGGTTGTCGATTACCGCGGCAGGATAATCAAAAGCGGTTTCCATGAATTCAACTCGAAAGTCATATTCACCTCTGCTTAATTCTTTACCTTCCTCTCCGATAAGTAAATTTATGGAATCTTGTCTTTGCATTCCTCGGATTGTGAATTCCTTACTCGTAAGGTATAGCCTAAACTTATCTGAAGTTTTTTGTTTATAGTAGACATATGCTGTCAACTTTTTTTCTAAATTTCCTCCAACATCGATATCTAATCCGAGTGTAGCATATCGTGCATAACCATTCCCGTTACGGTCATATGCATCTCGCCACCATGGTGTAATAGTATAAATTTGATCATCCTTCAATTCCTCAAAAGCTTGATTTGCCAATACTGCACCAATGGAATCCTCGATGGTTACTTTAGTTTTCACTCGATTATTGCTTTTTTCATAAAGTTCGATTTGAAAATCATATAAACCCGAAATAAGTTCTTTGTTCGGGATACCAATTATCATTTGCATAGATGAAGGTGATTTTATTCCTTCAATTTCATATTCCTCCGTAAAGTTATAGAAAGAATAGTTTGGTGCATCGGTTAATTTATAATAAATTCGAGCTACTACAGTGCGAGTAACGTTTTCTTCTAAGCGGACGTTAAAATTCAAGATCTTGCTCACTGCGAATCCATCTTTATCATTATCGATAATATCCGACCACCAGACTTTTTGTATGGAATAATTATAATCAACTTCTGGTTCTGTTATGCTTTTACAAGAAGTGATGATTATTGATGTTGTGACTGCAATAAATACCAAACAAATTCCACGCATCATATTAATTTTCCTTTTTTAGAAAAAATTATAAAGATATTAGGATTGCTGTTCATTCAAACATAAGATTCTAATTCATTATTGGTTGTATTTCATTTTGTCCTGTTTTTGGTTGAAATCTGTTTTCCAATGGTACCATTTCGATTGGGATCTCTTGAACTGTCATAGTTTCAACACTTTTTCCCGCTTTGTCAAATGAGAATGATAGACAAACATCGAATCCGACATCTGAAATACCAATTTTAAAACAGATTTTGAACGAGCCATTAGTCGAAATAGATGCCTCTGCCTTAAGTGAAAAATCAGCACATAAATCTACTCCTAAGATTTCAGCACACGCCTCACCGCTTAGTTTAATTTTGCCTTTAAAAGTAAAAACGGCATCCTGCAGGGCTACAGTTAAATTCATTCCCATACTAAAACTTAATGAAAGCGGACCGGCGCTTAGATCGAATCCTGATTTCTGATATCCTGTTAATATAAAATCACCACTTTTATTCACTTTACCTTCAACCCCAATTCTATTAAACCCGGCTACGGAGCTTTCCCCTTTGAAGTACATAAATTCAGAATTTAATTCGACAGCGGTTTCACCCATATCAAGTTTCCACTTACCCAATATATCGAGATAAGATTTTTGTTTGAATCCTAATTCCCAATTAGAGGGAACTGTACCAACAGTTCCATATAAAGTTGTTTCTGTCCGCCGTGGCTGAAGATAATCAAGAAACTTCCAGTCAACACCAAAGATTTGATACATTAATTCGCTTGGAGTCACAGCGGGCTGTTCTACAATACCGACAAAATAAAGTTCGGCATCGCCGGTTTCCATTACCTTTAAAAATAGAGATGCTTTACCAAGAACAATTTCGACATCAAGAAAATCGAGTAGATCATGCTCAAGGTTTACCTTGCCATTAAATCCAAGGTTAAATTTTGATTCTTTACCTTGGAAAAAATTTTCCGATCCTTTTTGGTCGCCTGTGTAAAAGCCAATTACTGTCTCACCAGTTATTGAAGCTGGGAATTTAAGAAGATCAATTGTTCCTGTAAGATAAAGATTACCCTTGAAATTTGGAACCTTGTAAATTGTAACGCTCGGATTATAAGGAATGATTCCTTGGGCTGAAACTGCAAAACCAATATTTGTAATTGGTCCGAGAATTGAACCTTCAAAATCACAGGAAACATAGAAGTAGGGGTCGTATGGGTCGATTGCAATCTTCTTAATTCCCGACAAACTTGAATTTCCAACTTCTGCCTTAATCGGGCTTTCAAGGTTTGTGTAAAAATAATATCTATTCGGACTTACCGGCCAATCTTCTAATTCGCTTCCTAAGATAAAGCCCATCGGAGCAATATTAACGTCGAGAATCTTAAGGTGTTTTACGATTCCATAATTCGGTAATTCTACGAGACCAATGCCTGCAAAACCAACATACTCGGTAGCTGTCTCACCTTGCATTATGAATTTTCCACTGCTTATTGGAAGAGCGCCGTGCTCAGGGGAAATGTACGTTGTTGAGCTTGTGCCTGTCGATTTTAACAATACAAAGTCTCCGCTAGTTAGCATTACATCGCCATATTTATTATTCTTGGCAAATAAACTTCCTCGAATTCTAATACCATTCTCTATTTCAGTAACGTTTGCCTGATTTGTTTTGATAGTAAGTTTATTCGGTCCTGTGCCGAGGGTAAATGTTTTTGGATTTGGCTCCAATCTTTGTTCTACAAATGGATCTATCGGTGGAACAAAAATATCTTCAACACAGGTAAGTGAAACAAAACTCAAGGATCCAATTAAACAGTAGATTGGATACCTTATTAATCTTCGTCCCATTTTTCTACTCCAAAGAGTTTTGAAATAATATTCTTCATGCTTAAAAATTGAATCTATATCCTAATAAGATTTGCAGTTGTTGAGAACCCGTATATAAAGTGTAGTAATTAGTGAACTCAGTTTCGAATGGGATTTTTCCAAAACTCGCATCTTTCGATCTTAATAGTTGATATTGAAGCCTGATCAAGAAGTGACCGAATGTGTAACCTGTTCCAACACTAAGGAGATAGCTAAATCCATTATCTTTTTCGACAGGATAATAATCTTCTAATGAAGGGTATTTTGTATACTGAAAGGATGATCGCCAGTATAGACCGCCTGCAGAGACAAAGAAATCTAAATTATCATTGAAAAATTTAAATAATGAATACTTTCCATATAAATAAAATGCTAATGTTTTTAGAACGTAATCATCTTTATTTGCTTCCATATAGTTGGAACCGACTCCAAGACCAACGTTCCAATTGCTTTTGGAGAATTCTAAATTTATCCCAAGCGGATTGAATTTGTTCTTGAACTGCTTTTCTATAGGTATATTAACTGCTCCAAAAACTCCTAAGAGGCTTAATTGTGGAAAACTTTCAATTGGAATTCTCTCTGATAAACTTAAAACTTTTTCGCTTTCAACTAATAAAGTTAAGTTTGCACCTCCTCGTGCTTCTCCAATTCCCTCTTTTACGGTCTTGGAGTATTCTTTCTCGGAGAATCCAGATTCTTTTTTGGTTTCTCTCTCCACACTGTGAACTTCTATATTTAAGAAATATTCAAATTCTATATTACACTCACCGGCTTTCGTGAACGTTACTAAAAATTCAATTCCTCTTGCAGTTGCGGATGATTTACCAAGAATGCCTAAAATCCTTTCACTTTGTCTATCCCAAAAATTTATCGGTCCGGTTAAATTTAAAATGAGAATGTCGTTTTTAGTCTCTAACGCTTTCTGAGGGTCGGGTGATGAATGTATGGATTCACCCATTTTGCCTCGCAATGATTTTAACAGACTTGCTCTTTCCAATGGTTTCTTCTTAGTTATCTCCTCCAACACTTTACCGGACTTATATTCAAAACCGGATGGGGTTAGGTCTTTCCAATTATTTTTACTGTGAAAGAAACTATATGGAAGATAGGCAAACCACTTGATACTATTTTTATCAATCTTGAAAGTATTTTTTTCTCCAACCATTACTATTGAAGGATATAATGTCCATGGTGTAATATAGGTATCGGTTATTCTGATGTGTGGATATCTGTCTTCGAGAGAATTGAAAAGACCATAATGGGAATAAACTTCTTCTGCAAGATTGGCGTTATCATAATCTTCAGGTAGAAGTAATATTTGAAATCGCACAGGTTTATTTTTAGATATTTTTTTTGGACCAATGATTTCAAACTTCAACTTCTTTGAAAATGATAATGATTTGTCCTTATCCCTTTTTATATTCACGTTAAACTCACCTGAGAAGTATTGTTTAGCTTCTTTTTCAGATAAAGAAAATGATGGGGAGGAACTTATATTCTGTGCATTGATGAAATTGATTGTTACAACGAAAAAAATAGTTGTGAAAATTATCAAGCAAAAAAATTTTGAAGACCTCACAATAATACCTCTCTTTAATCTATGAGACGAATCTAACCCGCCTGCCACAGAGGGATCAACAAGGCGGGCAGACAGGCAAGTCTTTTTAAGTAATCTCATCTATTTTTTCTCTAATAAAAAGGTTACTTCATTTTGAATTTCATTTTTATCAAAAGCTTGATTATTTAATAGATTTGTTTATCCATGTTCTCATTAACGTCCTAACCTTGAATAATGAAATTAGGTTTATAATACAATTTTGTGACGAGTAGAGACTCTAAATATTGATTATTTGAACTGATGCAATATTCAAATGCAAGTATTGGTGAGTATATATTACTTAATTTTACAGGGATGTTAGTTCGCCCGAACGAGGATATTTCTTTCTCTACAAATCCGTACATAAAATGTTCTCTAAATAATTTAACAATTCATCCCGAATCATGCAATAGAAACCATGATTGGAGGTGAAAAGTTGTTAATATTACCGAACAGACCGTCAATCCACACTCGTCTTTCTTGCTGGACTGAGAGCTTTCCGAAGGATGCTGCGCATAAGACATCTCTGCCGTGTTTCGACACCGTCCAACTTCCTAATGCAATGCATTTCAAATACAAACTCGCCATTCTTCGTGCTCTCTTATCTTTCAATGCGATCAACCTAAATAACACCATGACATTGTATGCCACTAACGCAAAACGGAATGCCGCTTCGGTCGCGTAAAACTTTTGTGAAGAAAATCCGTTCACCGCGAAATCGTACTTCAATTCTTTGATCCTGTTCTCAGAATCGCTGCGTCTTTTATACATCTCCCAAATTTCATTCGGCGGCAAATCGAGATTCGTTACCATCATCGTGCTGCGGTAGTGTCTTCGCCAATCTTCCAAAGGAAATAATTCCAATTCCTTTCCGCTTGCGTTCGGGTACACGTCGGCATTCTTTCGTACGACAATAAATCGTCGTTCTGTTTTCCACCCCAGTGCTTTATAGGAACACTCGGCTGTATCGATTCAACACCTTACCGGAACAAACTTTAATCCCTTCACCAACATTCTCTTCAAAGGAGGTGTGAACTTCGCTGCAACAATGTATGACAAGCCTCACGATTCAAAGAAATTCAAGCACTTTTCATTGAAAAATCCGCTGTCGGCACGTATGAGTCCGACAAGCATGTTCCCCAACAGCAACAGCGTCTCCTCCAAAAACTTTACCACATTGTTGGATAACGATGTGTCTCCCGGACATAGCCATCTATTGGCGACAATTTTTAATTCACTGATAAAGGCAATGATCGGACGATGACTCGCTCGCCATGGCTTCTTTGGATTGTATCCCTTGCGACTCCCCTCTTGCTCTCCATAGCGCTCGAGAACGGTGCTGTCTAAATCCATCGTTACGGTTATCTTTACATACAACGTTGTCGTCCACTTTTGCAGCGCAGGAAAAATCTTGTCGTTCAACGCACACGTAAATTTCTGAAAAAACCGACTGAAGGTGCTCTCTGATGCTGTTCGTTTTCACCCGAAGATCTTCTTGATGACTTCATCATAGCGTAACAGTCCGAAATGCGCAAAACGATTCCCTCCAATCCAGATGCTCACCAAAAAACTCATCACCACATCTAGGGCTTTGTATCCACGATTCGAACCCGGGGCCGGAAGTTCCAATCTCT
The DNA here is from genome assembly GCA_016873845.1 of Ignavibacteria bacterium. Classification (NCBI taxonomy): domain Bacteria; kingdom Pseudomonadati; phylum Ignavibacteriota; class Ignavibacteria; species Ignavibacteria bacterium. The sequence goes on along the minus strand of VGVX01000018.1, from coordinate 4,996 downwards.
CAAAGGCATCTTCTAATCCTATGTTATTGACAAACTCTCGCACGATCCGCAATCCTCCCCACGGACTAACTCGCTTCTCACTGAACTCATACGGTATGCACTGCACTTTTTCAGCCTCTGCCATTGTTCTAGTATCTCCTTTGTTTTCTGTGAATTACCGTAGGTTAAGCATTTCCATTAAATTTTTCGGGTTTAATAAAGCATAAAAAGTCTTCATTTAAGCCGGAGGCTCATCAGCCTCTGGCTGAGAAGAATAAATCTTATCTGATAATCGATGACACGGTTATGGCCAAACCTTACATCAAAGAACTTGATATTTTGTCATGAGTATATTCATCCAGTGATAAACAATTCCTCCCCGCCACGACAACGCTATGTAGTGGCAGGTATGGCATTAATATCGTATTCCTTTTGTGGACTGACGGTAACACCCGTTATCTAATCGGATTCAAGATTTGGAATAAAAACGATAAAAAAACAAGGATTGATTTAGCCATAGAATTGTTGCTTTTTGCTCAAAGAACATATCACATTAAACCAGATTACGTTTTAATGGACTCCTTCTATTCTGCCGCTCGCCACGAAGAGTTACTGAGAATAATTCGTAAACTAAAGTGGTATTGGATTTCTAAAATCAAGTCAAACCGTCTAATAGACAACGTTCAAGTTCAAGACTTTTTTACTTATCGTTATGGTAACCATATTGGTAAATTACCTGCCACTACTCCGTAAGAGTCCTCCGGTAATAGCCTTGTCGTGGCGGGTCAAACAACATTAAAGCGCCCGCCTATGGCTGGTTAAAGATAATGATAATTATTTGGCTACAAGTGATCTATCATTGAATTCAACTCTTGTTAAAAGTTACTACCGTACTCGGCAATTAGTTGAAGAGTTTTTCAAAATTCTAAAGTCAGAACTAAGATTAGAATGTTGTTCTTTCAGAAAAGTAATTGCTCAAATCAATCACATCTACTTTGTTCTTATTGCATTTTGTCAGTTAGAAAATTTCAGAATTATGAAAAATATATCTAATATTTATAAAATACGATTGGTAATTTTTGATTGTATTCCTTTATAATAATTCTTATATTTCGTTAAGTAACGAAATGATTTAATAATGGATAAGACAAAAATTTTCAAGGCGCTTTCAGATTTCAATCGTCTACGAATTCTGAAAATGTTACAAACTCGCCCCTTATGTGTTTGCGAAATTACTTATGTGCTTCAGCTGGCAACCTCGACCGTATCACAGCATTTGAAAATTCTTAAGGATTCATCTTTTATAATTGAAAAAAAAGAAAAAAAATGGGTAAACTACATGATAAATCCACAGCCGCTTGATCCTAGGATAAATTCTATACTCAACTCTTTAGATTTTTGGATCTCCGATGAAAAAATAATAATTGCAGACAAAACAAAAGTCTTAAAGGCTGACAGATATAATATATGTTCTATGTGATTGATTTTGATTCTGTACTTACCGAAATGAAAATAACACAAGCACCCTATGAACTGGAAAGAACAATATAAATCATTCTTGTGGATTGCTGGATTTTTTCTCTTCGTTTATTTTATGCCGATTGAGAATGAATATTTTAACGGGGCGATACTATCCGCATTTAATTTGGTAAAATGGTATGCACAAGAGCACGTTATACTCTGTCTTATTCCAGCATTTTTTATTGCTGGTACAATTGCTGTGTTCGTCAGCCAAACTGCAGTAATAAAGTATTTCGGAGTTAAAGCAAAAAAATGGATCGCATATTCGGTTGCTTCAGTATCCGGAACCATACTTGCAGTTTGCTCTTGCACTGTGCTTCCACTGTTTTCAAGCATTCATAAACGCGGTGCTGGATTAGGTCCTGCAATTGCATTTTTGTATTCAGGTCCGGCAATCAACATCTTGGCTATAATATTAACCGCCCGAATTCTTGGTATTGAATTAGGAATCGCTCGTGTAATAGGTGCAGTTTCTTTTAGTTTGATAATTGGACTTTTTATGTCTCTCATCTTTCGAAAGGAAGAAAAGCAAAAAGAAGCGGCACAACTCGCAATGCCAGAAATAGTTGAAGTAAAACCCATCTGGCAAACTTCCCTACACTTTTTCTTTCTTGTTGCAATACTCGTTTTTATCAATTGGGGAAAACCTGCTGAGGCAACTGATAGTTTCTGGTATTTGGTATTTGCAAACAAGTGGTTCATTACTTCCATTTTCGGAATCGGTTTCGCACTTTCCATGATTTATATAATTCAGGTTAAAAGACTTTATGTGATTTTAGGCGTTTCAGCGGTAATTATCTCTGCGTTAATATTCTATAATAAACCTACTATTACTTTTGTTGCAGCTGTAATTGCAACAACACTGGCTTTGACTTTTACAGATGGCGAAGCAAATCAATGGCTTGGCGAAACTTGGGGATTCACAAAACAGATTATGCCTTTGCTTGGTGCGGGAGTTTTAGTCGCCGGTTTCTTGCTCGGTTCGGCAGATAATAAAAATGGTATAATACCTAATGAATGGATTGCAAATCTTGTTGGAGGAAATTCCTTATTCTCAAATTTCTTTGCTTCGATAACTGGAGCATTTATGTATTTTGCTACACTAACAGAGATACCAATTCTGCAAGGTTTAATAAATAACGGAATGGGAAAAGGTCCAGCACTTGCGTTACTTCTTGCCGGACCAGCTTTATCTTTACCCAATATGTTTGTGATTCGAAGTGTAATTGGCACACAAAAAACAGTTGTTTATGTTTTACTTGTCGTTATTATAGCTACAATAAGCGGAATAATGTATGGAACATTGTTCTAATGTCATTCTCGCGAAGCGCGAGAATCTACTTTTCTTTAATAGATATTATCTCTCACGGTTATAACAATCTGAAAGGAGGTAATTGAAAAAAAGAATTTTAATTCTCTGCACAGGCAATAGCTGTCGAAGTCAAATGGCTGAAGGTTTTTTAAAGTCATTCAACAGTGAACTCGAAGTATTTTCAGCTGGCACAAGACCCGCAGAAAAAATTAGTTCAATAGCGGTTCGAGTAATGAAAGAAGTTGGGATTGACATAAGTGACGGAGTACCCAAAGATGTTGAAAAATATATTGATCAATCTTTTGATTATGTGATTACGGTCTGCGATAACGCTAAAGAAACATGCCCAGTGTTCATTGGCAAGGTTGCAAAACAGCTTCATATTGGATTTGAAGATCCTGCCGAAGCGAGAGGAGCAGAGGAAGAAATACTTTCAGTCTTCAGAAAAGTTCGGGATGAAATAAAAAGAGATTTTTTTGAATTTTATTTTAAGGAGTTAAAATGAAAGTGTTATTCCTGTGAAAGCGAAAATCTATGACGTGTTAGAATTAGATTCCTGCTTTTGCAAGAATGACAACACTCATAAAGTCATTCCCGCGCAAGTGTGAATCCAATAAACATATTTATATACTCATCTGCGTGGAATTTTACACTCATGAGCAATCAGCCTTGAAAATAATTGAACCTAAAACAAAGGAGAAAAAAAATGCTAACTATCAGAATTGTTGGACCTGGATGCCAAAATTGTGAAAATCTTTTTCAAATGTGTATGAATGTTGCTGCTGAGAATAATATCGAGGCAAATATTCAAAAAATTACAGACAGAGAAAAATATGCCGAGCTTGGCATTTGGATGACTCCTGGATTAATCGTGAATGGAAAAGTTTTATCCCAAGGAAAAATTCCAACTAAGTCTACTATTGAGCATTGGCTAAAAGAAGTTAAATAAAGGAATTTATATGAGTGAGACATTATTCAAAAAATTATCTTTCTTTGATCGCTACTTAACTCTATGGATTTTCATCACGATGTTTCTTGGAGTTGCCGTAGGTTCACTCTTTCCCGGAATAGCAGAGATTTGGGATTCACTTAGCAGCGGCACTACGAATATTCCAATTGCAATTGGATTAATTTTAATGATGTACCCGCCGCTTGCAAAAGTTAAGTATGAGGAATTACCTGTAGTATTCAGAAATGTAAAACTACTTTCACTATCCCTAATTCAAAACTGGATTGTCGGACCTCTTGTGATGTTCATTCTGGCTATAATCTTTCTTCCCGATAAACCCGAAATGATGATTGGAGTAATACTTGTCGGCTTAGCAAGATGCATTGCTATGGTTTTAGTTTGGAATGATCTTGCTAAAGGTGATTCTGAGTTAGCTGCGGGACTTGTTGCTTTCAATGCTATCTTCCAGGTATTTCTCTATTCGGTATATGCTTACATTTTTGTAACAATTCTCCCTCCCCTATTCGGATTTAGCGGTGCTCTCGTAGATATTTCAATTGGCGAGATTGCTGTAACGGTTTTGATTTATCTCGGTGTCCCTTTTTTTGGAGGAATGATTACGCGCTATTCTCTAATTAAAATTAAGGACAAAGAGTGGTATCATAAAAAGTTTATTCCGAAAATTTCGGTGTTAACTCCAATTGCATTACTGTTCACAATTTTTGTGATGTTCTCGCTGAAAGGAGAAACGATTATTGATCTTCCGCTCGATGTGATTCGAGTAGCAATACCATATATTTTCTACTTTGCCGGAATGTTCTTCGTTACTTTCTTTATAGCAAAACGAATTGGAGCCGGTTATGAAAAATCCACAACAGCAGCTTTTACTGCCGGCAGCAATGATTTTGAATTGGCGATTGCCGTTGCTGTCGCTGTATTCGGAATAAATTCACATATAGCGTTTGCAACAGTTATTGGACCTCTGGTTGAAGTTCCGGTTTTAATTATGTTAGTGAATGTAGCTCTATTGTTTAAGAAAAAATATTTTTCTTAATTTTATATTATTCTGTAATCGGAATAGAGAACGATAAATACAAGTATCAAAGGGTTTTCCTTTTCTGAAAGCAAATAGATTCTTAACTTGCGGTTAAAATAGGTCAATTCGACCGATTAAAATTTCTTGAGATTAAATTTCTTTGAAAGGTTTTAATGATGAAGACAACAATAAGCTATTT